>DASVMV010000038.1:0-11781 GCA_036384155.1 Micromonosporaceae bacterium | reverse complement strand
CCGCTGCTCATGTTCGGCACGCTCCTATGGGCGGCCGGCACGGCCGGCAGCGCCTTTGCCGGAAGCTATCCAGCGTTCTTCGCGGCCCAGGGGCTCGCCGCTGTGGGGCTGGGCGCCGTCGGCTCCGTCGGCTTCTCCGTGGTCACCGACCTGATCGCACCGCGGCGACGCGGCCTGGTCATGAGCTTCTGGGGACTCTCCCAGGGAGTCGGCACGCTGGCGGGCACGCTGGTCGGCGGCATACTGGGCGCGGCCGATTGGCGCCGGCCGTTTCTGCTGCTGAGCGTCGTCGGTCTCGGCGCGACAGTGGCCTATCTGTTCACCTACGACATCCGGCGTGGGCAGAGCGAGCCGGAGCTGACGGAGGCGCTCGCCGGGGGCGCCGAGTACGACTACCGGATCAGCCGGGACGATCTGCCCCGGATCCTCGGCCGGCGAAGCAACGTCTGGCTGGTGCTGCAGGGCCTGTCGGCACAGGTAGCCTTCGGTTCCCTGGTCTGGCTACCGGTGCTCTTCCAGGAGCGGGCGCTCGCTCAGGGCTACTCAACGGGCACCGCCATCGTGGTGGGCAGTGTCTACGCGACCCTCTTCCAGCTCGGCGGCGCGTTGTCCATCCTCGGTGGCCTGGCGGGCGACGCGCTGCAACGTCGTACTCCGCGGGGTCGGGCTCTGGTGGCGGCGGTCGGCATCCTCGCGGCGGTGCCGTTCTACTTCGTCCTGTTCTTCGTGGACCTTCGGATCGACGTGCCGGATGGCGGATCGGCCGGCGCGGTGGTCGGCGCGATCCTGAGCAGCGTGGTGAACGAGCCGACGGTCGGCGCGAGCTTCCTCGCGGCACTGCTGGCGCTCGCGCTCACCTCGGCCAACTCGCCGAACTGGTTCGCCTTGATCGCCGACGTCAACCCGCCGGAGCACCGGGGCACGGTCTACAGCCTGGGCAACCTGGCCAACGGGGTCGGGCGGGCGGTCGGCAACGGCTTGACGGCCGTGGCCGCGTCCGGGCTCCGGGCGGCGCTCCCCCCGCCGCTCAACTTCGCCGTCGGGCTGGCCGCGTTCCAGCTCTTCTTCCTACCCACCGGCATCATGTACTGGCTGGCGTCGCGAACCGCCCCGGCCGACATCCATTCGGTGCGCGCCCTGCTCGCGCGGCGGGCAGCGGCCGTTGCCGACCGGGTCCGAAGCTGACGAGGGCGCCCCCACCGGTAGATCAGAAGGCGTAACAGGGGCCCTTCCTTACGTCAGGTCCGGGCCCACACGGTGACGTCGGTGGGAACGCTGCCGTCCTCGGTCAGTCCGCCACTGGCCAACAGCACCTCCGCGCCGGGCGGCAGGGTCGCGGGCTGCGACCCGAAATTGGTGAGCACCAGGAGCGAGCTGTTGCGGAACGCCAGGACTTCATCCCCGGTCGCCAGCCAATCGACGCCGCCGCGGCCGAGGCGGAACTCACGCCGCAGCCGCAGCGCCGACCGGTACATCTCGTACGTCGAGCCGGCCACCCCCCGCTGGCGGTCCAGCGCGTACTCCGCCCAGAGGCCCGGTTGCGGCAGCCAGCTGCGGTCGGTCGGCCCGAAGCCGTACGACGGTGCGTCGGCCTCCCACGGGATCGGTACCCGGCAGCCGTCGCGTCCGCGCTCGGTGTGCCCGCTGCGGCCCCAGGTGGGGTCCTGGCGGGCCTCGTCCGGCAAGGTCAGATGCTCCGGCAGGCCGAGCTCCTCGCCCTGATACAGGTAGGCCGAGCCGGGCAGGGAGAGCATGAGCAGGGTGGCCGCCCGGGCGCGGCGCAGGCCCACCGCGGCGTCGGGCTGCGGATCCCCGATCCCGATGCCGCGCGGGCGTGGCGTGCCCACGGGAAGGCCGAGCCGCGAGGCGTGCCGGATCACGTCGTGGTTGGACAGCACCCAGGTCGTCGTCGCCCCGACGGCGTCCATTGCCTCGATCGACCGGGTGATCACCGCATACTGGGCCGGCGCTGTCCACGCCGCCTGCAGGTATTCGAAGTTGAACGCCTGGTGCATCTCGTCCGGCCGCACGTACGCGGCCAGCCGCTCGGCCGGGGCGACCCACGCCTCGGCGACCAGGATCCGCTGGCCCGGGTACCGGTCGACGATCTTCCGCCACTCCCGGTAGATGTCGTGGACGCCGTCCTGGTCCCACATCGGCGGCCGCGGCCCCTCGGCGCGCTCGCCGGACAGCGGCTCCTGCGGCTCGTGCCACTCGGCGAAGTCGGCCTGCTTGATGAGGCCGTGGGCCACGTCCACCCGGAACCCGTCCACCCCGCGGTCGAGCCAGAAGCGCAGGATGTCCACGAATTCCGCCCGCACCTCGGGGTTGTCCCAGTTCAGGTCGGGTTGGGCGGCATCGAACAGGTGCAGGTACCACTGGCCGGGCCGTCCGTCCGGCTCGGTCACCCGGGTCCACGCCGAGCCGCCGAAGACGCTTTGCCACCCGTTCGGCGGCTCGTTCCCGTCCGGGCCGCAGCCGTCTCGGAAGATGTAGCGCTCCCGGGCGGCGCTGCCCGGCGCGGCGGAGAGCGCCTGGGCGAACCACGGATGCGCCGAGGACGTGTGGTTCGGGACCAGGTCGACGATCACCCGCAACCCGCGCGTCCTGGCCCCGGCGATGAGTCGGTCAGCGTCGGCCAGCCGCCCGAAGAGCGGGTCGACGTCGCGGTAGTCGGCCACGTCGTAGCCGGCGTCCGCCTGTGGCGAGGGGTAGAACGGGGACAGCCAGACCGCGTCCACGCAGAGGTCGACCAGGTGGCCGAGTCGGGCGGTGATGCCCGGCAGGTCGCCGATTCCGTCGCCGTCGGAGTCCGCGAAGGAGCGGGGGTAGATCTGGTAGATGACGGCGTCGGTCCACCAGGCCGTCGCCGCCGCGCCGGGGACGTCCGCGGCGAGCGGCTCGGAAACCGTCTGGTACGTGTTCAGGGCGCTCTCCTTCGTCGGCCGGTTGCTGCCCGGTCTTCCGCCTTCTGCCCAGTCTTCCGGCCGCTGGCCGGCGGGTGGCGACGGCCCGCGGCACGCCCGCACACCCTGCGCGAAATATGCCCGGGACCGCGCCGCCGATGCGAACCTGAGCATGCGGAGTGGGCTGGATCACGGGCGGCACGGGTGGCCAGCCGCTCCTTGCCCGGATGGCGGGCCGTTGGCATACGGCTCAACTCACTTCGGCCAGGCGGCTTCGATGTTGTTCACCGTCTGCTGCGTGCTCTGCCCGGTGATCCAGGCCGTTGCCTGCTTCCAGAACGCGTTCGACCCGACGGCCGCCGGCATCAGGTCGGATCCGTCAAAGCGGAAAACGGCCGTCGGGTCCTGGAGGATTTTCGCGGCCAGCTTGTCGATCGGGCTGGTGAGCTTGCTTGCGTCGAGACCCTTGTTGGCGCTGACCCAGCCGCCGTTCGGGGTAGCGGCCACCTTGTTGTTGGCCCACGTGTCGGTCGAGAGGTAGGTCTGGAATGCCGTCACCTCCGGACGATCGTTGAAGGCCAGGCTGAACTCGCCGCCGCCGAGGACGGGCTTGCTGTTGGCGTCCCTGGCGGGCAGGTAGAACGCGAAGACATCGCCGTCTTCGGCGACCCGGGTGCCGTGCGGCCAGTTGGCCGCGTAGAAGCTGGCCTGCCGGTGCAGCGAGCAGGTGCCGTCGAGGATCGGCAGCCCGCCGTCCTGGAACTTCGTGGAGGCGATGCTCTTGACGTCGCCGAGGCCACCGTTGACGTACCTGTCGTTCTTGAGGAACTTGCCGGCTTCATCGAGGGCGGCGGTCGGTCCCGGCGAGTTGAACGGGATCTCGTGCCTGACCCACTTGTCGTACTCTTCCGGCCCGGACAGTCGGAGCAGCATGTCTTCCATCCAGTCGGTGACCGGCCAACCGGTGGCCTCGCCGCTGGCGATGCCCGCGCACCAGGGCTTGTGCCCGCCGGCAGCCAGCTTGTCCGACAGCGTGACGAGTTCGGCGAGGGTGGCCGGCGGCTTGAGGTTCTTCTTCTTGAACTCGCCCGGCGAGTACCACACCAGGGACTTCACGGTCGCGCCTAGCGGCGCACCGTAGAGCTTGCCGTTGACCGTGCCGTAGGACCTCCAGTCGGCGCCCCAGAACTTGTCGACGTTCGTCGATACCTCCGGAGGTGCCTCCTTGGCCTTGCCGGCGGCCACGAGCTGCCGAAGCAGGCCGGGCTCCGGCACTATGGCGAGGTCCGGCGGGTTGCCGGCCTGCGCTCGGACCAGGATCTGCGTCTCGAACGCCTTGTCGCCCTCGTACTTGACCTGTGCTCCGGTGCACCGTTCGAAGGGCTTATACGAGTCGATCAGGGAAGCGTCTTCCGGGGCGACGATGCCGGTGTAGATGGTGATCGTCCGGCCCTTGAGGTCGCCGTACCGGGCGTAGGCGGAACAGTCGACGTACCCCGTACCGGCCGAGGGAGGTTCGTCGTCGTGGTCGCAGGCAACCAGGGTGAGGCTGAGGCAGAGAACTGCGGCCGGGGCGACCGCCGGGCGTGCTCGGTTGCGGCGCACGGACATGCAGCTTCCTCCCTCATGTCTCGCAATGCGCCATTGCGTGCCCGCCACGCACGACGCCTTGTAGACCGCTCCCAGTAAGTGAAATGGATCACTCCACCGCCGCGCAACGGGTTGGTTGCCCGGCTCGAGGGGTTTCGGACAGCAAGGCGCCGGGGTCGTCGCTTTCGGGTCTCCGGTCGGGAGGACGAGGACCCGAGTGCAACGACCCCGGCGGGTCACAGGGATAGCGGAAACGGGGTTATGTGAAGATGCTGACCCCGCCCGGGCCAACCAACAGCCCGACGATGATGAGGACGACGCCCCACAGGACCTGCCGGCGGAACAGCGCGAGCACGCCGGCGACCACGAGTACCACTGCGAGAATCCAGAGCAGAAGTGTCAGCATGTCGATGCGCATACCCGATCAAGCGACGCCGGAAACCTGCCTCAACTGTGGTGATTGGCCAGGTGAAAGACGCTATATGCCTGTTTGATGACGGGATGGGCGACATTACGAACTCGAACCCCTCCGGGCGTAGTACCCCGTTCGGTCCCGAGGTGGGCGTGTCCGTGTACGGCCAGCGCGGTGGGTGCGGAGTCGATCGCCTCGCCCAGCAGGTACGACCCGAGGAAGGGGTAGATCTCCAGCGGCTCGCCGGCGAGCGTGTCGGGTACCGGCGCATAGTGGGTCAGCGCCACCCGGAGGTCGCAGTCCAGCGCGCGCAATGCGACGCCGAGCCGGTCGGCCGTGGCTCTGGTGGTGCGGATGAACGCCTTCATCTCCGGCTCACCGAACTCGCTGGCGCAGCGGCCGGCGAACCCGCCGCCGAACCCCTTGACGCCGGCGACACCAAGGCGCCCGCCGGCGCACTCGATCACGGTGCCGGTCCCCTCGAGCACAGTGATGCCCCCGTCTTCCAGCACCTTGATCAGCTGCGGCACCTCGTCGCAATGATGGTCGTGGTTACCGAGAACGGTGATGACCGGCACGCCCAGCCCGCCGAACTCGGCCGCCACGCACCGTGCCTCCGACTCGGTGCCGTGCCGGGTCAGGTCACCGGCGAGGAGCAGTACGTCGGCGTGGTCGGGCAGGTGTTCCAGCGCCGGCCGGAACCGCCCGACCACGTCTTCGTCCATGTGCACGTCGCCGACCGCGGCGATCCTGATCATCGCGCCACTCCACTCACGGCAGCTCCTCAACCTCGGTCGGTTCCTGTGCCCGGGTGATGCCGATATCCACCGACAGCGGTATGTCCGGGAACTTTTCGGCCACCAGGCCCAGGATGTGGTCCCGACGCTGCGGGCTCTCCACCTCGCCGTACAGGATCAGCCGGCCCTTGCGCCGTACGACGGTCAGGCCCTGTTCGGCGATCCCGGCGTCCTCGGTGAGCAGGCGCTGGACGGCCGCCTCGACGTACTCGTCGATCGGCCGGCCGCCGGTGGCCTCCTGATCGGTCATGCTGCCGCCTCCGTCTCCTTGCCGGCCCCGCCGGCCCCACCATCGCGGGTCGCGTCGGCCTCGCCGGCCCCGCCGGTCTCGTCGGCCGTCCCGGCCGAACCCGGGAGGGGTACGACGTCCAGCCGGTCGAGCAGCACCAGGAACGCCTCGGCGTACGGCGAATGCGCGGTCTCCTTGCGTACCCGTTCCCAATCGATCTGCTCCCGCAGCGAACGGGCCAGCGGCAGCCCGCGGGCGAAGTCGCAGTAGTGCTGGGAGTAGCTGAGGAGCTTGTGGACCATCAACTGGGTGGCGGACAGCACGGGCATGTGAATGGCATCAACCACCCGGACCACCGTTTCCCGGAAGGTCTCATCGGTGACCGGAGTCTCGATCGGCCGGTGGATCAGGTCGACCATCCGGCCGTGGTCGTACACCTTCACCAGCCAGTCCTCCGGCGGCCGCTCGGCGGTGAAGCCCTCGGCGACGAGCGCTTCCAGGGCGCGGTCGACGTCCTCCTGCCGGATCAGGAAGTCGACGTCGTGATCGCCGGAGTGTCCGCCGTGCGCGTAGACCGCAAAACTGCCGCCGAGGGCGAAGGGGATCTCGGAAAGCTTCAGCACCGCGGCAACCCGCTTCAGGGTGGCCAGCAGGCTTTCGTCTCCGGGGTCGGCCATGGCCATCCCTCCTGGTCGGCGGCGTCGAACACGTACCGTTACCCGGCACTTCGAGCGGTCACACCGCATCCGACGGCAAATGTCCGGAAAAGTGCGTCCGTCCGGCGGTCGTCTTGTCTAGCACGTTAGGCGAGAAGGCGGTGCTTCGCCCGCCTCGGGCTGATCTGCGGGCGGAGTGCGTCGCACGGCTACCGTTGGTTGAGATGGCTACCGCGAGAGAGGCACTGCGAAGCGAACCGGACCGGCGGCGGTTGCGGCGGATCGCGCTGGTCGGTGTCGACGGTTCCGGCAAGACCACGCAGGCCCACCGGCTCGCGGGTCTGCTCGAGGCCACCGGCGTGCCGGCGCGCTACTGGCAGAACGCCGGCGGCCGGCGCTGGCTCACTCACCTGGCCCGGCGGCTGGGGCGCCGGGACGCCCAGCGCCTGTTGGGGCGCAACGGGATGCTGCTGGTCGAACTCGTTTTGCGCTGGCTGGCGATCGCTCGGGCCCTGGTGCGGTCGGCCGTCCGGGGCCGGGTCGCGATCATGGACCGGTACGCCGTGTGCCAGTACGCCAGCATCCGCGCGCACGGCGGCGGGTACGGCTGGGAGCGGCTGGCCCGTTGGCTGTACCGGATCTTTCCGGCGCCGGACGTCACCTTCCTGCTCTCGGTCGATCCCGAGCGGGCGTACGAGCGAATTGAGGCCCGTGCTACCGACCACGAACGCCTCACCTACCTGCTGGCCGCCGGTGCGGCCTATCGTGACCTGCCGGAGCGCCCGTCGTTCGTGACCATCGACGCCAACGGGACGCCGGACGAGGTGACCCGCGCGATCGCCGCCCACCTGGTGCCGTGGCTGGCGCCCGGCGCGGACCGGCGGCCGGAGCCGAGTGCGGTGGTGGCCGCCCCGCGATCCTGACCGCCCGCCGCGCGGGGTTCGGGGCAGCCGGCCCACCGCAAGATCGCGCTACGTCGAGGATGAAGTGGCCGGAGCGCGATCTTCGTCGCCCGGATCGCGGTGGCCGTCAGACCGGTACGGTGGCCCCCGTCGTCGGCGCCGACTCGGCGCTGGCCAGAAAGCGGATCACCCGCGCGATGTCGGCGGGTGCGGCCCACGTCGAGGCGTCGGCTTCCGGGCGGGCGGCGCGGTTGGCGGCGGTGTCGATGACCCCCGGGACGACCGTGTTGCACCGTACGCCGGCACCGCGGTACTCAACCGCTACGGCGTTGGCGAAGGCCAGCACCGCCGCCTTGGCGGTGATGTACCCCGCGGCCCCGGCGAACGGCGCGAGCGCCGCCCGGGACGACACGCAGACGATCGCGCCACCACCGGCGCCGGCCAGGTAGGTGAGCGCCTCCCGGGTCACCAAATACGTAGGGCGCAGGTTGAGCGTGAGCATCCGCTCGAAGTCCTCGATCGGGGTTTCGTGGACCCGCCCTCCGCCGGCGTACCCGCCGACCAGATTGACCACGGCCCGCAGCGGCGTCGCGGGCTCGCCCGCGGCGACCGCCACGGCCCGGTGCGCCTCCGCCGGGTCGGTCAGATCTGCGGTCACCGTCGTCACTCCCGGCAGCGCCGCGGCCGACCCGGAGCGCACCGGAACGACCACCCGCCAGCCGGCTTCCGCGAAGGCGGCCGTAACCGCCGTGCCCAGGCCGCCGGTGCCGCCGGTCACCAGTACGCTGCGCTGCCCCATGCGCCCCACGGTAGCCGTGGCCGGTCGGGACGCCGGAGAGAGCCGAACGGTGGCCGGAAAAGGCCGGTCGGATAACCTCGGAAGCGCGTGGCAGCAAACGGATTGCGCGTACCGTCACAGGCACCGGGAGGTTGACCTTCCGGGCCTCGTGAAAGTAAGTTTCACTCGTGGCGAAGACGCCGAAGATTTCTGAGCGGGGTGAGCCGGGTGGGCTGATCGTCCACATCAGCGGCCTGCTCCCATCCCTCTCGCCGGCCGAGCAGCGGGTCGCGCGGCTCGTCGTGGCCGACCCCGCCGAGGCCGCCCGGCGCACCATCACCGACCTGGCCACCGCCGCCGAGACGTCCGAGGCGACGGTCATCCGGTTCTGCCGCTCGGTCGGGTTGGACGGGTATCCGCAGCTACGGATCCGGCTGGCCGCCGAGGCCGCCCGCCGGGTCGAACCGCCGGACGCGCGGGTTGTGGGGGGCGACATCCCGCCCGGCGCGGACATGGCTCAGATCATCGCCACCATCGCCTTCAACGACGCCCGCGCCGTGGAGGAGACCGCCGAGCAACTCGACCCGGCCGTGTGCGAGCAGGTGGTGGAGGCGATCGGCAACGCCGGCCGGATCGACATCTACGGCGCCGGGGCCAGCGGGTTCGTCGCGTCCGACTTTCAGCAGAAGCTGCACCGGATCGGCCGGACCGCGTTCTACTTTCCCGACGTGCACACGGCTCTCACCTCGGCGGCTCTGTTGAGTCGGGGCGACGTGGCCGTCGGCATCTCGCACACCGGCACGACCGCCGACGCGGTCGAGGTGCTCGAGCAGGCCCGCAGCCGGGGAGCGACCACCGTGGCGTTGACCAACTTCCCCCGATCGCCGATCACCGAGGTGGCCGACTTCGTCCTGACCACGGCGGCCCGCGAGACGACGTACCGGTCCGGGGCGATGGCAAGCCGTCTCGCCCAGCTAACCGTGGTCGACTGTCTGTTCGTCGGTGTGGCCGCCCGCAACCGCAGCAAGGCCCGCCGGGCGCTGGAGGTCACCGCCGACGCGGTGGTGGCACACCGGATGGGCGCGGGCCGGAGGCGGGCGTGAGGCTCCGGGCGGACGTACCCGATCGACCTGATCAGGAAAGATCATGACGGCCGAGCGGGTCGAGCGCCCAGTCGAGCTTGCCGACGGGGGATCGGCCGCCGCCGTCCGGGTCGTCGCGCCGACCGAGCGGCGCAACCCACACAGTCTCGACCTCGACGTGCTGTCGACCCCGGACGTCCTACGGGTCATCAACGAGGCCGACCGGCAGGTGCCGGCCGCCGTCGCGGCGGTGCTCGGCGAGGTAGCTCGCGCGGTGGACCTCGCGGTCACCGCGCTGAGCGCCGGGCACCGGGTGCACTACTTCGGTGCCGGCACCTCCGGGCGGGTCGGCGTCCTGGACGCCGTCGAGTTGCCGCCCACGTTCAACGCGCCGGAGCAGTGGTTCTGCGCACACCTGGCCGGCGGTCAGGAGGCCATGTGGCGCGCGGTGGAGGACGCCGAGGACGACGAGCGGGCCGGCGCCGACGAGGCGACGGCCTGCGTGGGCCCGCGGGATGTCGTGGTCGGCCTCGCCGCCAGCGGTCGTACGCCGTACGTGCTGGGCGCACTGCAGGCGGCCGGGACGATCGGCGCGGAGACGGTGTTGGTCTGCGCCAACCCGGCGGCGGCAGCGGCTGACGGGGTTTCGGTCTTCATCGGGGTAGACACCGGGCCCGAGGTGGTGACCGGTTCCACCCGGATGAAGGCGGCGACCGCGCAGAAACTGGTGTTGAACGCGTTCTCCACCGCGGTCATGGTGCGGCTGGGCCGCGTCTACTCCAACCTCATGGTCGATCTGGTGGCGACCAACGCCAAGCTCCGCGGTCGGATGGTCGCCATCCTCATGGAGGCAACCGGGTGCTCGGAGGAGATGTCCCGCCGGGCAATCGCGGAGGCCGACGGCGACCTCAAGGTGGCGCTGGTCGCCCTGATCGCCGGCGCGCCGGTCGCCGATGCCCGGGTCGCGCTGGCCCGGTCGGCGGACCAGGTGCGCGGCGCCGTCGCCCTGCTCGCGCCATGACCCTTTCCGGCCCCCGCGGAGAAGAATAGTGGCGAACGTCACCCGACGGTGACGCGGATTGTTCCGGCGGCCCGGGGGTAATCCTTCATCAGCGTCGAACAGCCGGATGGCGCCGGTTTTCTCGCGTGGCGAACTTCATTCATCTGCGCGCGGGTCGACCCGCGAACGACCGCGAATGACCTTTGGTGAGCCGATCGACAGCGATCGCCGATCGCGCTCTCAGCAACTACTCAGTCATTCGTGACACGTTCGGACGCACCGAATGGAATCCCTGGGACGTCCTAGCTGTTGTGTAGGTGTCGGCACCGCGAGGACACCGGTCCGGCGGGCATTACCACCGGGACACAACCGGCGTGACGGGGAGGGCTGATGAACGCAGGGACCGCAGGAAACAAGGCTAACAGAGCAAAGGCATTTGACGAGGGGACCGTGGGCAAGGTGGAGAAGAACCTGGTGATGCGTACCGACGAGGTCGCCGAGGAGCGCGACCTGGTCGGCGTCTACCTGCACGAGATCTCTCGCACGCCGTTGCTCGACGCGGCCAAGGAGGTCGACCTGTCCAAGGCGATCGAGGCCGGCCTGTACGCGGAGCATCTGCTCGACCAGAGCAACGTCCCCAGCGGCGTCACCCGGGAGGAACTCGAGCAGCTCGTGATCGACGGCGAGCGGGCCAAGGACCTCTTCATCCGGGCAAACCTCCGGCTGGTCGTCTCGATCGCCCGGCGTTACGTTCGCTCCGGCATGCCGATGCTCGACCTCATCCAGGAGGGCAACACCGGCCTGGTGCGGGCGGTGGAGAAGTTCGACTACGAGCGGGGCTACAAGTTCTCGACGTACGCCACGTGGTGGATCCGGCAGGCGATCAGCCGGGCGATCGCCCAGCAGGAGCGCACGGTGCGACTGCCGGTGCACCTGGTCGAGGACGTCAACCGCATGCGCAACGTCGCTCGCCAGCTCACTCGGGAACTGGGCAGCGACCCGGAGCCCGACCAGATCGCGGCGGCTCTGGGCGTGCCCGTCGAGCGGGTGAACGAGCTGGTCCGCTGGTCGCAGGACACGGTCTCGCTGGACACGCCCGTCGGCGACGACGGGGACACCAACCTCGGTGACCTGGTCGCTGACAGCGACGCCCCCTCGCCGGAAGAGGTCGTACTGACGGCGCTGGAGCGCCAGCGCATCGAGGGTCTGCTCAACCACCTCGACGACCGGTCGGCCGGCATCATGCGGGCCCGCTACGGCCTCGAGGACGGTCGCGAGCACTCGCTGACCGAGGTGGCATCCCGCTTCTCGCTCTCTCGTGAGCGGATTCGCCAGTTGGAGATCCAGGCGCTGGGCCGGCTGCGGGAGCTGGCCCGAGCTGAGGGCCTGCAGGCCGCTTAGGCGGGAGATGACTGACGGCGGCGGCCGG
>DASVMV010000037.1:0-2547 GCA_036384155.1 Micromonosporaceae bacterium | reverse complement strand
GACCGCCCGCTCGATGCGCGCCGACGGGGTCTCCGGCGTCGCCACGAAGACCACCGACACCGACGTGGTTACCGCCGCCGACCGGGCCGTCGAGCGCCAGGTGGTCGCCGCGCTGCGTGCCCTGCGGCCGTTCGACGGGGTCCTGGGCGAAGAATACGGCCGGGCCGGGGCCGACGGACCAGGCCCTGATCCGGAGGTGCGCTGGATTCTCGACCCCATCGACGGCACCGTGAACTACCTGTACGGGCTGCCCTGGTACGCGGTTTCGCTGGCTGCCGAGGTGGACGGCCAGGTCGTCGCCGGTGTCGTGCACAACGGCGCCACCGGCGAGGAATGGACGGCCACCCGCGGTGGCGGCGCCCACCACCAGGGGCACCGCCTGACCGGGTCGGCCGAGACGGACCTCCGCCAGGCGTTGGTCGCCACCGGGTTCGGTTACGACGCGGCGCGCCGGGCACACCAGGGCGAGGTGCTGCGCCAGCTCGTCCCGCAGGTGCGTGACATTCGGCGCTTCGGTGCTGCGGCCCTGGACCTGTGTCTGGCCGCTACCGGCGCCGTCGACGCCTACTTCGAGAAGGGCCTGGCCGCGTGGGACCGGGCCGCCGGCGAGCTGATCGCCACCGAGGCGGGCCTGCGGGTGGCCGGACTGGGCGGAAACGCCGCAGGTCCGGAATTGGTGATCGCGGCGCCACCGGCGCTCTTCGCCCCGCTGCACGACATCCTGCACCGGCTCGACGCCAGCGGCGGGCCCTGACCCGGAGCGCCCGGCGCGTACCCCGTGCTGCGGGCCCTGACCCGCGGCGCTCAGGACCCTTCGTCGGCGGCGCAGGTGCCCGGCGGCAGTTCCGGGCGCCCGCCGAGTTCCACCAGCGACTGGTTCACCTCGGTGCTCGTGGCCAGCTGCTTGAATCCGTTGCCGATCACCACGTCGACAACGTCGTCCTTCCGCTTCGCGTCGTACTGCGGGGTGGCCTGGTCGAGGAAGTAGGCGCGCAACAGGTGCGCCGACCCGACGGCCTTGGGGCCGTAGCGCAGCACCGCGACGTCGTCCACGCCGGACTTGGCATTGCCGGTCTTGATGACCTGGAACTTCCGGTTGCGGAAATCGTCGGCGACGCTTGCCGCCCGTCCCGGGCGATTGGTGGCGTTGAAGACGCTGATCTTGACGTCTTTGGGTTCGTGGAGAGCGATGTTCGCCAGCACGTAACCCTCTTTGCATTTCGCCCCGGGGCTGGCATTGCCGCTCTGGGTGTCGCGCACAAGAGCGATGATGATCATGACTAGCGCCACCGCCGCGAGCGTGCCAACGACGACGAGGGATCGCACCCGCGCGAATGTCATCTGGTGCTCCCTGGGATGTTCGGTCGACGGCGGTTCACGCCGGCCGGGCGAGCCGGCGCGTCCCGCTGAGGGTAGCGGTTGCCCGGTCGGGGCCGGGAAACACCCGAACATGCCGGCGCGGCGTCGTCGGTCTGGTGGCCCACAACCCTATCTTCGTGTCGCCTGGCTCACATCGGGAACAAATCCGGGCCGGTTGACGTAGAAGCATGCCGCGGAGGCGGTATACATGCCTCGCCGTTACCGGGGTAAGGTACCGCGCTCGCGGGCGAGTTCTCCGATCGTGCTGACCGAGATGCGTTGTCCGGGAGGGCCAAAAATCGGACGACCGGCGGGGAACCGAAACAGCGGCTTCCGGCGTTACAACCGGAAGCGACCGAACGAAACAGGAGAGTGAGACCCATGGCCACCGACTACGACGCTCCGCGGCGCGACGAGGTCGACCTCGGCGAGGACAGCCTGGAGGAACTCAAGGCCCGGCGCGTCGACTCACAGTCGGGCGCCGTGGACGTCGACGAGGCTGAGGTGGCCGAGAACTTCGAGCTACCCGGGGCGGACCTGGCCGACGAGGAACTGACGGTGAAGGTGCTGCCGATGCAGTCCGACGAGTTCCGGTGTGCCCGCTGCTTCCTCGTCCACCACCGCAGCCAGCTCGCAACCGAGCGGAACGGCGAGCTGATCTGCCGCGAGTGTGTCTGAGCGACCGACCGGAAACAGAACGGGGGCGACCGCAGGTCGCCCCCGTTCTGTTCCCGCTCGGCATGCGCGGATCGCGGTGAGCTGCTTGACTCGACCCGCCCGGCGGTAGCGCCGCGGGGATCCGAAACGAGCTGGAGGCGGAGGCATGAGCGGTTCCGACGAGACCTCGTCGGGTGCGGCCCGGCCGGTGCCCGACCCGACCGACATCGCTGGCAATGCCGACACGGACGCCGAGCTTGCCTCGACGGTCGCCGCACTGGCGGCGGACGACATCGAGCCGGCGAGCCGGCGGCGGCTCCTCGGCCGACTCGTCACGCAACTACCCCGCCGACGGCTGGGCGACGTCTTCCGGCCACGCGCCGCGATCCGCTGGATCTCCGAAACGGTCGGCGAGGTGGCTCCGTACATCCCGGTGCGCGACCTAGAGACGCTCCGGCGGCATCATGGCGTTGACGGCGAAGCCCTGGCCGAGCGCCTGATCCGCAACGCCGCCCGGGCCACCGCCGGGGT
>DASVMV010000036.1:0-14913 GCA_036384155.1 Micromonosporaceae bacterium | reverse complement strand
GATCGTCGACATCTGCACCAGACAGCATCCCGGCTTCAGCGCCGGCGCGGCTCCGTCCGGCCCGAACAGCACGGCCGCTACGGCAGGGGCGTCGGTCACCATGGTCACCACCAGGTCGGCACCGGCGGCCGCCGCCGCGGGCGTACCGGCCGGTCGGGCGCCGGCTCGCTGGAGTGGCCCGGCGCGCGCCGGAGAGCGGTTCCACACGGCGACGGCGTGGCCGGCGGCAAGCAGTCGGAGCGCGATCGCGGCGCCCATCTGGCCGGTTCCGAGTACGGCAATGTTGTGCATGCCAAGCACGGTAGGTGCGCCGTCTCCCATGACACAAGCGACTGTCTGGCATATCTGACATGCGGCGATAGCATGGGTCGGTGCAGATCCAGTCTCTCGAGGTGTTGCGCGCCGTCGCCCGACACGGATCCATCACCGGCGCCGCCCGGGCGCTCGGTTACACCCAGTCGGCGATTTCCCGGCAGGTCGCCGCGCTGGAACTGGACGCCGGTGCGCGGCTCGTCGACCGGCTTCCCCGGGGCACTGCGCTCACCGAGGAAGGACGGTGCCTCCTCGGCCACGCCGAGGCGGTGCTCGACCGGTTGGCCACGGCCCGACGCGATCTGGCCGCATTCCGCGAAGTAAGTGCCGGCCGACTGCGGGTCGGCGCCTTCCCCACCGCCGTGGCGGCGCTCGTGCCGCGAGCGCTCGCCACGTTCCGGGCCGCCCATCCGGGGATCACCGTGTCGCTCGTGGAGGGTCTGACACCGGCCCTGCTCGAGCGGGTGGCTGCCGACGACGCCGACGTGGTGGTGGCGAGCGCTCCCCCCGACCGGCCCCTCGACTCGGCGCAGTTCGACCTGGACCACCTCCTGGACGAGCGGCTCCTGGTCGCGCTGCCGGTCGGGCACCGGCTCAGCCGCCGACGGGTGCTGCGCCTGGCCGACCTGGCCGATGAGTCGTTCATCGCCGGGTCGGCCGCCGCGGAACACACGCTTCTGCGGGCGACGCTGCGGTCCGACTTCCGCCCGCGGATAGACATCGTGGCCGCGGAGTGGACCGGGAAGCTGGGCTGCGTGGCAGCCGGGCTGGGCGTTGCGCTCGTACCGGCGCTCGCCCTTCGCGCCAGGCCGGTCGACATCGCCTTGGTCGCCCTCCATCCGGACGATGCCTCGGTACGGCAGGTGTTCGCCGCCACCGCCAGGGGCCGCAGCCGTCCACCCGCGGTGACCGCGTTCCTCGCCCATCTCCAGGACGAGGCCGGCCGGCTCGGCTCCGCGTCGCATTGAATAGCCGTTGCAGCCCACCCGGGGACAGCGGTCTAATTCCTCCCATGCCCGCGCTGATGCCTCCTACCGAACGCGTGCACGCGTCGTTCCTCGCCGCGATGGCCGAGTTCCAGGCGGAGGGACGCGGCGACCGGCAGGACACGACCGCGATTGGCGCCGAGATCCGGCGGCACGCACAGACCTGGCACACCGCCGACGGCTTCGCTCAGTTCGTCCAGGAGCTGCGGCTGGAGGCGCGGGAGGAGACGCCGCGCCCGCCGGGCTGGGTGCCGTCGACCACGCTGTGGTGGATCGACGGAGGCGAGTACCTCGGCCGGATCGCCATCCGGCACCGGCTCACGCCGCACCTGCGCGAGGCGGGCGGGCACATCGGGTACGACGTACGGCCGAGTGCCCGTCGACGGGGCCACGCGACGGCGATCCTGCGGGAGGCGCTCCCGATCGCGCGCGACCTGGGCCTCGACGCGGTCCTCGTGACCTGCGATGTGGACAACGTCGCCTCGCGCCGGGTGATCGAGCGCAACGGTGGTCGGCTGGAGGACGAACGGGGCGGCAAGCTGCGCTTCTGGGTGCCGACGGAAGCCGGCGTGAGGCTCAACCGGACCGGATGACCGTGCAGATCGCCGGTCCGTCGTCGGTCATGCGCAACAGGTAGCGGAAACGCTCCCCGGACACGGACCGCCCCGCACTGTCCAGGTACTCCCACTCGACGGCCACCATCGTCAGCGAGGCCGAGAGCTGCTGTACGTCAAGGAACTGCGCGTTCGCGGCGACCAACTCGCGGTCCTGGTAGTCGGGTGCGGCGCCCACAAAGGACAACGCCACCGCCGCCGGCGAGGTGAATGAGAAGCTGTACGAGTCCGCCACGACCAGGCCCGGGAGGGCGTAGCAGCCGGCGATCGCCGGCACATCGGCGGTAACCAACGCCGAACCGTACCAATCGAAGAAGTCGGTCAGGGTTTCCAGATCGGTGGAGGATCTCACGCGCCAACAATTTCCGCGGCGCCGGGCCGGCAAACGTCGATCAGCGCGAGGGGATGCGCACCTCGACCTCGCTGCCGAGGGTGGCCCCACCGGTCAGCCGCAGATCGTCGCCGCTCCAGAACCGCCCCGGGTCGTACCAGTTCGGCCGGCGCCCGCCGGGCAGCAGCCCCATCGCCTCGTACGTGACCGCGACGACCTCGGCGCAGTACGCGGTCTCCAGCCTCCGCTCGGGAGTGGACGCTGGTTCCGCGCCCCGGCCAGGCCCGGCGATCGAAACCCGGATCCCCGGAACCCGGCCGCGTAGCCATCGGGCGGCGAGCTGCGCGGTCGACGGGAACGGCGTACCGTCCAGCCGGGCAACCGTGCGGAGCACGGCGTCCTCCATCTCAGGGCCGGCGGACGGCTCCAGCTGCCGCAGCCAGCCGCGTTGGCCGTACCGGTTGGCCCACAGGCACGCGGCGTCCCGCAGATCGTGCAGTTGAACCCCGCGGTGGTGCTTGCCCGACCACATGTCGCGCAGCGACCGGCCCAGCTCGGCGTGCCACATCAACGGCGGCAGGTCGTCCAGGACGAGGGCCATGCCCACGTGGTTGACCGGGCTGTTCGTGGTGAGCTGGATCGCCCGATCCGGCATGCTGCGACCCCGGAAGACCCACAGATCACCGGTACGGGTCAGGTCCACGGCCTCGTCGAGACTGATGCTCATGACCGACAACGGTAGGCGCCGCGGCTCCATACCGCTCCCCGCAACGGGCCGGGTCAGGCGACTCCGTCCGGGCGGAACTGGACGCTGATCCGCGGGCCGACCGCGCGGGTCGTCTTGGGAATCGCGTGCTCCCAGGTGCGCTGGCACGAGCCGCCCATGACCACGAGGTCGCCGTGGCCGAGCGGGAACCGCAGGCTGGCTCCGCCGCCCCTCGGCCGCAGCAGCAGCGGCCGGGCATCGCCGAAGGACACGATCGCGACCATGGTGTCGTGCCGCGAGCCGCGGCCCGTGGTGTCGCCGTGCCAGGCGACACTGTCTCGCCCGTCCCGATAAAGGCACATGCCCGCGGTGACGAACGGCTCGCCGAGCTCTTGCGCGTAGTGCCGGGTCAGCGCTTCCCGAGCGGCGGCCAGAACCGGGTGGGGCAGCGTCTCGTGTCCGTCGTACCACCGCAGCAGCCGCGGCACGTCGACCTCGCGGTCGTACATCTCGCGTCGCTCGGCCCGCCAGGCGACGTCGGTGAGCAGGGTCTGCAGGATGCTGTCGGAGCCCTGCACCCAGTTGGGCAGATGGTCGACCCAGGCGCCGCGGGACAGCCGGTGCCGGCGAAGCCGGCCGGCCAACGGACCGGGCCGCGGCTCGTCGACCGCGTCCAGCATCGACAGCTGGTGGGCGAACGAGGTCATGCCGGCAGTGTACGCGGGTTCGAACGCCCGTACGAGCAGCGGCACGCCGGTCTCCATGGGAGCCGGACCGGCGGGCCTCAGCTACCGGCGAACTTTCGGGGGTTACGCAACGCCGGCACCGACGGCGCCCGTCTATACCGGAGAAGGTTCTCATCTCACCGGAGGTACTGTGCACCTGCTCCCTCGTCGTGCCTCGATCGCCGCCATCGCGGCGGTCGCAGTGGCGCTGGCTGCCGTCGTTACGGTCGGTTCGAGCATCGCCGACGCCACAACACAACACGCCCGCTTCGAGACCCCGGGTGAGCCGGTGTTCCCGCGCCCCGGTGGTGGCCCTCGCGCGATCCACGCCCTCGCCGACGGCATGGGCAACGGCGCGTACCTACTGGACGCCGTACGAGGGGAGTACCGCAAGCTGCCGTACGAGCGCCTTACCGTCTCCCCGGACGGGCGTACGGTCGCGGTGGAAGACATCGACGGCCGGATCGGTGTGGTCGACCGTCAAGCGCTGCTGGGCGCCGGCGACGCGGCCGTACGCTGGACCGACCTGCCCCCCGGCTCCCCGAGCGGATGGTCACCGGACGGGAACGCGCTGCTGGTCACGACCCTGGACAAGGACACCCGTACGTTCACCGCACACCGATACGATGTCGCCACCGGCCGGGTTCGGCATACTCCCATCAACCTCGACTGCGACACCTGCACCGCAGGGTGGGCGGCCGACTCGACGCGGTACGTCGTGCAGTTGCGCGGTCCTGACCCCGAGGTGCCCAACGGCCCGATGCAGTACCTCAACCCGGACGGCACCCCGGGCCCGCTGGTCGGCGCGGACGGGCATATCTGGAACGCCGATTCGTACTCCCCATCGCGCAGGTACGTGGTTGTGGAGCCGAGCCGGCCATTCTTCCCCGACGAGTCCGCGGACTGGCAGCTCCCGAGGATCCTCGAACTGCGGACTGGGAAGATCATCTCCGCGATCCCGACCGACTGGCCGGCGCTCGGCTGGTATGACGACGGGCAGATAGTACGTATCGCGCCGGCTGACCTCGGCCAGCCCACCACCCTCGAGGTGGTCGACATCCACACCGGACAGGTGACCAAGCGGGTGTCGGCACCGGGCCTTCCGGCGTACCAGATCCAGCTCGGCTCTTCTGCAATGCTGCACGGCGAGGCCGCGGAACTCGGCTTCTGATCGGCGAAAATTATGGCCACCGGTGAACCGGTGGCCATAACGCTCCGATCAACTAAGCGCGATCGCCTAGGGTGTCGGCATGCGGTGGTGGAAGGTGTTGGGGCTTGCGGGCTTCGTCGGCGTCGCCGCGACCGGCGTCGTGATCGCGCGCGCCGAGCGTAAGCGGCGCGCGTACACGCCGGATGAGATTCATGCCCGGCTTCGCGAACGGTACGCCCAAGCGGCCGGCGGCGGGGCGGATCCCGCCTAGGCCACCCATCCGCACTATTGTCTGGGTCGCCTGGCCTGCGGAGCGTCCGCTCCTAGCGGCCTGATGTCCGGTTTGTCCCCGCCGGTTCGGGTGTCCGGAAACCCGTCATGATCGACTGTGGGTGGGCGACCTCCCCGCGGAATGATCCGGCCGGCCGATCGGTTGTACATGACCGCGCCACCGAACCGGCCCCCGCCGAATCGGGCCGCAGGCCGGCGGGCTGGCGGGAATGCCGCCCCAGGCCCGGTGGTTGACATCCCCCCGGACCCCGGGCCGCCCCCGGAGCCGGGGCCGCGGTCGGCGGAATGATCCGGCCGGCCGATCCGTTGAACCCGACCGCGCCACCCAACCGGCCCACCGAATCGGGTCGCAGGCTCGCGGGCCGGCCCGGAATGCCGCCCCGGCCCCGGTGGTTGACACCCCTCCGGACCCCGACCCACGGCCGCCGCCCGGGACCCCCCCGATCTTCCCCGCGCCACCCCCGGCGCGCATCCCCCACCCACAGGAAGGCGATCACCCATGACCACCTTCATCACCCCCCTCATCCGCAAGGCCGCCCTGACCGCCGCAGGTCTGACCATCACCGCCGGCGCCGTCGCCGGCCCGCTGACCACCATGACCACCGCGGCGCACGCCGCCCCGCCCGCCGCCGTGCAGGCCGACAAGCCCGACCACGGCAAGGCCGACAAGCCCGACAACGGCAACGGCAACAAGGGCGACAACGGCAACGGCGCGGAGAAGAAGGCCGGCGCGAAGGAACTGGCCGTCAAGTACGAAGCCCAGCCCAACTTCTACTACTGCGGCCCCGCCGCCACCCGCAACGCGCTGTCCGCCGACGGCCACGACATCAGCATGGACGACCTGGCCAAGCAGATGGGCACCACCGAAGCCGGCACCAACAGCGCCAACGACATCACCGCCGCCCTCAACAAGATCACCGGCGGCGACAAGTACCACACCACCGAAATCCGCGACCCCCGCGCCAGCGACGCCCAGAAGGCGCAACTGCGCGCCGACATCATCGACGCCCTGGACAACAACCGCGCCGTCGTAGCCAACATCGCCGGCACCGCCACCGACACCGACGGCGGCCTGCACTCCTTCGAAGGCGGGCACTACATCGCCGTACACGCCTACCGCGACGGCGGCCAACAGGTGAAAATCGCCGACTCGGCCAACCCCAACACCGCGTCATACTGGATCACCACCGACGCCCTGGCCGACTGGATCGCCACCCGCGGCTACTCCCACTGACATTATTCGGGGGAAACACGAAAGGGCCAGCCCACCCGGGCTGGCCCTTTCGGCATCTCCGCAGTGCCGGCTCATACTGGGCCATGCCGAACAACGTCGTAGACCTCGCGGAGCGGTTCACCCGGTTCTCCGATCAGTGGTCTCCCAAAGTGATCGCCCGGCTCAACGACTACGAGATCAAGCTGGTCAAGCTCGAGGGCGAGTTCGTCTGGCACACGCACGAGGACACCGACGAACTGTTCCTGGTCATCGACGGCGAACTGACCGTCGAGCTCCGGGACGGCAACGTGACGCTAGGCCCAGGGCAGCTCTTCGTCGTACCCCGCGGGGTTGAGCACCGACCGGTCACGAACGGCGAGGTCCGCGCGATGCTCATCGAGCCGGCGGGCGTCGTCAACACGGGCGACGCCGGCGGCGAGCTGACAGCCACGTACGACGACTCGCTGGCCTGAGCCGCGCCGATCCGGCGGACGGCCTACCCCTCGTCAGACGCGCCAGCGCCGCCGCCGGGCATCGCCGGCGCAACGTCCTCGTGTGCCTCATCGTCGGTTCCACCGGCGCGGAGGACCGCTTCGGGTGCGCAGAGCACGGTGACCCGGTACGACAAGCCCACGTTCGACCAGATGTCGCCGCGCAGCCACAGGCACAGGCCTACTCCGCCGAGCCCGTCGGGGTGCTCGTAGAACTCGACATCGGGCTCGGCCCAGGCGCCGACCAGGCCCTGGCTGCCCCGGTCCGTCGCAGCAACCTGCAGCAACGCGCCGCTCGCCTGCACCTCGGCGTCGGCCAGCAGGTCGGCGTTGTACCAGTGGGTGTCCGGCAGGAACAGGCGGGTATCGAAGCTTCGCCTCCGGTAGTCCGGACCCGTCAGGCCGGTCTCATCATCGGGCCGGTCGCCGATCCACGCCATGCCGGCGTAGTCGGTGCGCAGCACGGTCGGCGCGACGCGGCCGGATCCGGCCGTGAAGCCCGTGACGACCGTGTCGATGCGGGGCTGGGCGGAAAGGTGCACGTCTGCGGCGCTCACCCGCGGCACCCTAGCATTGCTTCGCGGCCCGGCCCGCCGGCCGGCTCAGTCGATGGGAGCAAGGAACTCCAACCGGTTGCCGTGCACGTCCTCGGTGTGGAATCGCCGCATCCCAGGAAGCTCGTCGTTACCCCAGCGCACCGCGTATCCGGCGGCGGTCAGCCGCTCCGCCAGGCCGTCGAGATCCGGCCGGAGCAGGCCGGGGTGCGCCTTGCGGGCCGGCCGGAACTCGGGCTCGACACCGAGGTGCAGCTCGATGCCGTACCCGGTGAACCAGCACCCCCCGCGGCGCGCGAGCGCCGGCGGCTTGGGCTTCTCCGACAGGCCGAGCACGCCGACGTAGAAGGTGCGCAGCGCCTCCTCGGACCCGGCCGGACAGGCGAGCTGTACGTGATGGATCACGGCGGACCTCCTCGGCCGACAGCCTGACACCGGCTTGCGCGAATAGCAAGACGGACGTACGGTTTTGTTGAACGCCGAGCGGTGCCGAGGGTTTCCCCAGCCGAGCGGAGCGGTAAGCCGTACGAAAGACTGCTCAGAAATAAGACAGCCAGCAGGACCACCCGGTCGATGGTGTAAGGGAGTACGACGTGGCGAGCCTCGACACCTACGGTGCAAAGACCCAGCTGCGCGTCGCAGACGCGAGCTACGAGATTTTTCGGATCGACAAGGTGGACGGGCAGGAACGCCTGCCGTACAGCCTGAAGATCCTGCTGGAGAACCTGCTCCGCACCGAAGATGGTGCGAACATCACCGACGAGCACATTCGCCAGCTCGGCGCCTGGGACCCGGCAGCCGACCCGAACGTCGAGATCCAGTTCACGCCGGCCCGGGTGCTGATGCAGGACTTCACCGGCGTGCCCTGCGTCGTCGACCTGGCCACCATGCGCGAGGCGGTCCGCGAGCTGGGCGGCGACGCGTCCCGGGTCAACCCACTCGCACCGGCTGAGCTCGTCATCGACCACTCGGTGATCGCCGACCTCTTCGGCCGCGAGGACGCGTTCGTCCGCAACGTCGAGCTCGAGTACGGCCGCAACAAGGAGCGCTACCAGTTCCTGCGCTGGGGCCAGGGGGCGTTCAACGAGTTCCGGGTCGTGCCGCCGGGCACCGGCATCGTGCACCAGGTCAACATCGAATACCTGGCTCGTACGATCATGGAGCGCGACGGTCAGGCGTACCCGGACACGGTCGTCGGCACCGACTCGCACACCACGATGGTCAACGGCCTGGGCGTGCTCGGCTGGGGCGTGGGCGGCATCGAGGCCGAGGCCGCGATGCTGGGCCAGCCGGTCAGCATGCTCATCCCCCGCGTGGTCGGCTTCAAGCTCTCCGGCGAGATGCCGGCCGGCACCACCGCCACCGACCTGGTGCTCACCATCACCGAGATGCTGCGTAAGCACGGCGTGGTCGGCAAGTTCGTCGAGTTCTACGGTCCGGGCGTGGCGGCCGTGCCGCTGGCCAACCGGGCGACCATCGGCAATATGAGCCCCGAGTACGGCTCGACCGTCGCGATCTTCCCGATCGACGAGGAGACCATCCACTACCTGAAGCTGACCGGGCGCTCCGAGCAGCAGGTGGCGCTGGTCGAGGCGTACGCCAAGGAGCAGGGCCTGTGGCACGACCCGGCGGCCGAGCCGGACTACAGCGAGCGTCTCGAACTCGACCTGTCCACCATCGAGCCGTCGCTGGCCGGACCGAAGCGCCCGCAGGACCGGGTGCCGCTGGGCAACGCCAAGACGATGTTCCGCTCGGCGCTGCTCGACTACACGAGCAAGGGGCCGGGAGCGCCGGAGGACTACGGCCGGGCCGACGAGGCGAGCGCCGAGTCGTTCCCGGCCAGCGACCCGCCGGCCAGCGGCATCAACGATCCCGCCGACGCGCCGCACCCGCTCGTGTCGGCCGCCACCGGCGCCAAGGGCCGGGCCAGCGACCCGGTACGGGTGAGCGGCGAAGATGGCAACGAGTTCGAACTCGACCACGGCGCGGTCGTGATCGCCGCGATCACCTCCTGCACCAACACCTCCAATCCGCAGGTGATGCTCGGCGCCGCCCTGCTCGCCCGCAACGCCGTCGAGCGCGGACTGAACCGCAAGCCCTGGGTCAAGACGACGCTGGCGCCCGGCTCGAAGGTGGTCATGGACTACTACGAGCGTGCCGGCCTGACGCCCTACCTGGAGAAGCTCGGCTTCCATCTGGTCGGGTACGGCTGCACCACCTGCATCGGCAACTCCGGCCCGCTGCCCGAGGCGATCTCGGCAGCGGTCAACGAGCATGACCTGTCGGTGGTGTCAGTCCTTTCCGGCAACCGCAACTTCGAGGGCCGGATCAACCCGGACGTCAAGATGAACTACCTGGCATCCCCGCCGCTCGTCGTGGCGTACGCGCTGGCCGGCACGATGGACATCGACCTGGCCAACGAGCCGCTCGCGGAGGGTGCGGACGGCCAGCCGGTCTTCCTGCGCGACATCTGGCCGACCGCGGCCGAGGTCGAAGAGGTGATCGCCTCGGCCATCGCCAGCGAGATGTTCACCCGCGATTACGCCGACGTCTTCGCCGGCGACGAGCGGTGGCAGTCGCTGCCCACGCCCACCGGTGACACGTTCGCCTGGGACGACGAGTCGACGTACGTCCGCAAGCCCCCGTACTTCGAGGGCATGGGCCATGACCCGGAGCCGGTCGCCGACATCTCCGGTGCCCGGGTGCTGGCCAAGCTCGGCGACTCGGTGACCACCGACCACATCTCCCCAGCCGGCTCGATCAAGCCGGACTCCCCCGCCGGCAAATACCTCGCCGAGCACGGCATCCCCCGGCACGAGTTCAACTCGTACGGCTCCCGCCGCGGCAACCACGAGGTCATGATCCGGGGGACGTTCGCCAACATCCGGCTCCGCAACCAGTTGCAGACGAGTGGCGGGCCGTTGCCCGAAGGTGGGTTCACGGTCAACCACCTGACCGGCGAGCAGTCCACGATCTACGACGCCGCGATGGCGTACGCCGACGCCGGCGTGCCGCTGGTGATCCTGGCCGGGAAGGAGTACGGCTCCGGCTCGTCCCGGGACTGGGCGGCCAAGGGCACCATGCTGCTGGGCGTCAAGGCGGTCATCGCCGAGTCGTACGAGCGGATCCACCGCTCCAACCTGATCGGCATGGGCGTCCTGCCGCTGGAGTATCCGGCCGACGAGACCGCCGAGTCGCTGGGGCTGAGCGGCACCGAGACCTTCGCGATCAGTGGCGTGACGGCGCTGAACGACGGCGAGACCCCGCGCACGGTGAAGGTCACCACCGACACCGGCGTGGAGTTCGACGCCGTGGTCCGGATCGACACGCCCGGCGAGGCGGACTACTACCGGCACGGCGGCATCCTGCAGTACGTCCTGCGCAAGATGATCGCCAGCTGAGGTAGCGATGCGCGGGGCCGCCTCCCACCGGCGTGGGAGGCGGCCCCGGCGTCACGGGGGCGGGTCGGGCAGGACGACCCCGAATCCCCGGCGTCCCAGCTGCAGCAGCACCTGTCCAGGGGCGGTGAGGTCGGCGAGCCGGGCCGCGCAGAGCGCCTCGAGTCGCGCCAGGCTCTCCTCGTACGCGGCCAGGCCCTCCCGGCGCGCCCGATCGAGCATGCCGGTGTTGTGCCACACCTTCGCCCGAGCCTCCACCAGCAGTCGCCGGGTTGCCGCCCGGTTGGCCGGCCGCAGCAACCGGTCGAGCAGCGTGAGCCGGGACGCTGAACCGAGTTGGTGATCCTCGGCCCCCACCCGGGCCAGCAGGACGTCGTCAACGTGCCGATGGTCGGCGGCCCGCCGGCGCAGCACCGCCGGGTCGTCGAACTCGTGCGGCTCGATCACCGCGACCAGCGCCTGCGGCAGGTCGTAGTTGATGTGGGCGTTCATACCGAGCAGCACGTGGCGCAGCGGCGGTAGGTCCGGCCGGTCACGGGCAGCGTCGAAGGCGACCCGCCAGGGCGCCGACACCGGGCGACCGGCCCGGTCGGCCGCGAGGGCGTCCAGGTAGAGGTCGGCGAAGACCAGGTCCCACCGCTCCAGCCAGGCGTTGTCGCCAAAGCCGCTTCGGGCGATCTCGTTGGCCACCGCGCGGGTGGTGCGCAGGTACGTGGCGTGGAAGTGTCGGCGCCGGTCACCCGCGGCGACCAGCGACCCGAGGTCGGCCTCCATCCGGGCGATGAGCGCAGCGATGCTCGTCGACACTCAATCAGGATGCTGCCGCTTTCCGCCGGTGGCCAGCCCGTTCCCCGGTGATGCTGACCTGTCCACGTGCCAGGAGTCGATCCCGCCTTCTGCGACTCGTGTCCGGCCGGGCGATCGGCAACAGCCGCTCATGATCATGAACGCGCCGGTCAGGACCCCGACGATCAGCAGGGTGCATGCTACGAGCCTGCAGCGGAGGTTGACCGGTCGACCCGCTGGGTGGCGCTAGTCCAGTCGCAGGATCGTTTCCTCGATCTCGACGTTTCGGCCGGCCGCAAAGGAGTTCTCGGTGCCGATCACCCTGAAGCCGGATTTCTGAAGCACCCGTAGTGAACCGATGTTGTCGCTGGCCGCCCGGGCGTGAAGCGGGCGACGACGGACCACGTCGAGGAGCAGGGCCAGAGCGCGGCTCGCGATGTCTCGTCCCCAGACCGCGCGGTCGATCCAGTAGGTGACCTCGGTATCGCCGTCGATGACGAAGCTCGCGATGGTGCCAACGAGTTGACCGTCGTAGGACACCGCCCGCATGAGGGTGTCGGGAGACGCTCTCACTCTCGCGATGTGCGCATCGAACGCGCTCCGATCGTCTGGATTCCTCGTGGTGAACGCCGCCATCCATACCGACTCGGGGTCCCGCATCTGGTCGAATATCGGGTCCAGATCGCGGTCGTCGATCGGCCGCAGTGCGACTTCTGACACCGACCTCTCCTTCCGCCCGCCAGTGGGTCAGCGACGGCAACGTAGCAGCCAGCACCGACAGCAGGTCTCAGCGGCGTTGCAGTAGAGATGAGTGAGCGCAGGTTCTGCCCTCGATAGTCAGAACAGGTCGAAGTGGAAGACCTCGAACGCAGACCCATAGCGGACACCCAGCCGTACGCCGGCCGCCCGGCCCAGCCCCTCCAGAAACTCCCGGGCGTCGAAGTCGCCGGCGCCCAGGCCGCGCAGGTACGCCTCGTGCGCCTCCAGGGAGGCGACGCCGCGGTCGAAGGTCGCGGTCACGTCGACGCCGTGCCCCGCCTGCGGCGATCCGGCGGCCCACACCTGCTTGACGCCGCCCCACGGTTCGAGCCCCTCGTCGAGCAGATCGGTGAACACCCACCGGTTGCCGGCGTCGCGCACCGCGTCCAGCACCGCCCGACCGGTCGCCATGTGGTCGGCCTGGTTGAGCGCCACCGCCCCGTCCCACGTGTCGCGGAAGTTGTTCGTGATGACGATCTCCGGCCGGTGCCGGCGGACCACCCGGGCCAGTTCCCGGCGCAGCGACACGCCGTACTCGATCACGCCGTCGGCCAGGCCGAGGAAATCCACGACGTCCACGCCGACGACGGCCGCCGACGCCAGTTGCTCGGCTTCGCGTACGCCGCGGGTCCGGTCCGGCGGCATGCCGTCGATGCCGGCCTCCCCGCTGGTGACCAGGCAGTATGCGATGTCCTTACCCTGGCCGGTCCACCGGGCCACGGCGGCGGCCGCGCCGAACTCGAGGTCGTCGGGGTGCGCCACGATCGCCAGGCATCGCTGCCAGTCCTCGCCGAGCGGTTCGAGCGGATTCGCAACGGCCGATTCCGACATTCCTGCCTCCCCACGCGTATAACGGAGCCCCGCCCGCCATCGTGGCAGACCGGGGGCCGGCCGCGGCACACCGGGCGTGGTCGGACGGCCTCCGCTGAGGCACCATCGACAGGTGGTCGAGCGGACGGCGGAGCGGTACGCCGCCCTGGCGGAACTGGTCGCCGGCGGCGGTGTCGTGGTGCTGAGCGGGGCCGGACTGTCAACCGAGTCCGGCATCCCCGACTACCGCGGGCCGGACGGCACTCTCGCGCGCCGGGCGCCGATGACGTACCAGGCCTTCACCCGCGACCCGGCCGCTCGGCAGCGGTACTGGGCCCGCAGCCACGTCGGCTGGCGGGTGCTGGCCCGCGCCTGGCCCAACGCCGGTCACCGAGCAGTTGCCCGCCTCGAGCGGCTGGGCCTGCTGGCCGGCGTGGTGACCCAGAACGTCGACGGCCTGCACCAGGCTGGGGGTGCCCGGAGCGTCATCGAGCTGCACGGCGGGATCGACCGGGTGGTGTGCCTGGACTGTGGCGACCTGACCGGCCGGGAGGCGCTCGACCGCCGGCTCCGGCAGGTCAACCCACAGGTCGAGGGGCGGATCTCCGCCGTCAACCCGGACGGCGACGTGGATCTGCCCGACGACGTCGTCGCCAACTTCCGGATGGTGGGCTGCCGGGCCTGCGGCGGCACGCTCAAGCCGGACGTCGTCTTCTTCGGCGAGACCGTTCCGGCGGAACGGGTGCAGGCCTGTTTCAAGCTTGTCGAGCAGGCCCGTGCCCTGCTGGTCCTCGGCTCGTCGCTGACGGTGATGTCCGGCCGTCGGTTCGTTCTGCGGGCGGCCAAATGCGGCATCCCGGTGGCGATCGTCAACCGGGGCGTGACCCGGGGCGACGCGCACGCCAGCCTCAGCATCGACGCGCCGCTCGGCGTCGCCCTGCCGGAACTGGTCCGCCGCGTCGACGCTCGACGTACGACGCGCGCCGCGGCGGCGGCTGTGTCAGGCTCGACGCTATGGACGACAGGACCATCCTGAGCCGGATCCACGAGCTGGTCGACGAGGAGCATCGCCTGCGCGGCCAGCTCCAGGCGGGCGAGATCTCCACCGACGAGGAGCACGCCAGGCTGCGGGAGGTCGAGGAGTCGCTCGACCAGTGCTGGGATCTGCTGCGCCGCCGGCGGGCCGCCCGCGCTTCCGGCGCCGACCCGGAGAGCGCCGAGGTGCGCAGCAGGGCCGATGTCGAGACGTACCTGCAGTGACGGCGGCGCTCAGGTGGTGACCTGCCGCCGGGTGAGTCCCTGGTCGGCCAGCCGGTCGGCAAGCATTGTGTGCGCGGCCCGTACGCGGGACAGCTCCGCCGGGTCGAGGCGGGCCACGACGACGGCCTCGCCGTCGTCCGGCGCCCGGTCCAGCGGCCGGCCCTCTGGGTCGTAGACGGCGGCACCGCCGTTGAAGCGCCACGGCGGCGCTCCGCCGACCGCGTTGGCAAAGGCGACGTACATCGTGTTGTCCAGTGCCCGGGCGCGGTAGTAGAGATCCCGGCGATGCTGCGAGCCGCAGACATATCCGCTCGGGCAGAGGTAGGCGTGCGCTCCGTCCGCCGCCGCCGCCCGGCCGTGCTCCGGGAAGCAACCGTCGTAACAGATGGCGAGGCCAAGCCGCCAGCCGTCGACCGTGGCCGTCGCGCCGCGCCGACCGGGAGCGAACAACTCGTTCTCGTCGGAGCCCCACAGGTGCTGCTTGTCGTAGGCCGCCGTCGCCGCGCCGCTCCGGTTCACGACCAGTG
>DASVMV010000035.1:0-11858 GCA_036384155.1 Micromonosporaceae bacterium | reverse complement strand
GACGACCACGGCGCCCGCCTGCAGCCCGGCGACCAGGCCGTCGTCCCCGGCGTACGTCTGCGACACCGCGGCGTCGTCGGCGAGCGACACGAGCACGGTCGGACATGCCTCGGCCACCTCGCGGGCGGCGCCGACCGGTTTCGCGCCGATCCGGGACGCCAGCGCGGCGGCCGTCTCCGGGGTCCGGTTGAACAGCATGACGTCGATCCCGGCGCCGTGCAGCCGCGTCGCCATCGCGGCACCCATCCGTCCGGTGCCGACCACCCCCACCACGTGGTCGGTCATGTCAGCAGCCAGCCGCCGTCGACCCGCAGAGTGACGCCGTTGACCGCCCGGTTGTTCATCAGGAACACGACCGCGTCAACCACCTCCATCATCGTGGCGAGCCGCCCGAGTGGGGTCTGGGCGATGAACGCGTCGAGAACCGCGGCCGGCTTGTCTCGCCAGAACGGGCTGTCGCCGATGATGCCCGGCTGGATCGTGTTGACCCGGATCGGGGCAAGCTCGGTCGCAAGCGAGTTCATCATCCCGGCAACGCCGCCGTTGACCGTGGACACGGTCGTCGACCCGGGGTACGGGCGATCCTTCGCCCCGCCACCGAAGAGCACGATCGAGGCGTGCGGCGCCATCCGGGGAAGCAACGTGTGCACGGTCTCGGTGTATCCGACCAGCTTGAGCGTGACCAGGCGGATCGCCCGTTCGACGGAATAGTCGGTCGCCGTGTTGACGTCGCGCTCGATCGCAGCGAGCACGAGGTGGTCCACCCGCTCCACGCTGGCCAGGGCCGGCCCGATCTGGGCCGGCCGGGCGAGGTCGAAGCCCAGGCCCCGCGCTCGCCCGCCCAACTCCTTGGCCACCTGCTCGGCGCGGCCGGCGTCCCGTCCGGTCAGCACCACGTCGTCGCCGGCATTGACGAGGTGCCGGGCGAGTTCCAGCCCGATTCCGGCCGTGCCACCTACGATCACGACGTTACGCGCGCCCGCCATGGTCAACTCCTCTCGTCGCCGAGTACGTCACGGAGGTACTGCCAGTCCCGTACGAACCGGTACGAGTGCCGGCCGGGCGGTTGCGGCGACTGGGTTTCCAGCCAGCGCAGCGGCCCGCTGCCGGCGTTCTTGAAGCCGTGCACGCAGCCCACCCCGGCCCACGCCACGTCACCGGGCCCGAGCCGGTAGGCCTCGCCGTCGAAGACCGCCTCCGCCGCCCCTTCGAGGAACATGTACGTCTCCTCGAACGGATGGTCGTGCGGGCCGGCCGCCCCATCGGGGTCGTACTGCACCATGAACATCGTGGTCAGCCGCGCGCCCAGGTCGCTGTCGACCATCATCTTGACGGTGATGCCGCTGTAGACCAGCAGCGCGGTACGCATGCTCGCCGAGACCGACAGCAGGTCCTGCCCCTGCTTGGTCACGTTCATGTGGTCGGGCGTAATGGTGCCGAGCCGCCGGGTCCGCGGGTCGCGGACGTCGACCGCGACCGTCTGGCGCTGGGGCAGCGCCGGCACGAGCACCGTGTCTCCGCCGAACCGGTCGCGGGGGGTCGGCCCCTGCATCTCGGCCCACCGGACCGGCTCGTCTCCGTCATTGCGCCAGCCGTGCGGGACCCCGACCGGCAGCAGCGCGTAGTCACCCGGGCCGAGGCGGCACGCGCCTTCAGCGGTGTCGAGCACGCCCACCCCGTCGACGACGTACACGCTCTCCTCGAACGAGTGCACGTGGGCCGGCACCGTGCCGCCCGGGTCGAGCGTGCACACGCCGAAGCCGGTGTGCACCGCGCCGCCGGACTCCCCCACGACGGTCCACCGGCGGTAGCCCAGTGCCCCGGCCGCCCAGCCGCCGGGCGGGTCGTAACGCGCATCGGCGGCTGGGCATACCAGATGGTTCGACTTCATGCGCCCGTGGCCTTGCGCCCGGCGGCCTCGGCGACCAGGTGGTCCCGGGCGTTCTCCACCAGCTCCCGGGCCCGGCCGACGTCGGCGAGCAACCGCCCTCCGCGCTTGCGGAACTCGCCAGCGACGAGGACGCTTTCCACATTGGACACATCGGCGGACAGGGTCACCGCGGCCACCGGGTCGTGGATCGGGGCCATGTTGAGCGCCGTCGCGTCGAGGATCACCACATCGGCCTGCTTGCCCGGCGTCAGCGATCCCGTGCGGTCCTCGACTCCCGCTACGTGGGCGCCGTTGATCGTCGCCATCTCCAGCATCTGGCGGGCGGTGAGCAGGTCGCGCGCCGGCTCGTTGCGCTCCCACCAAACGGCGTTCACCCGCGCCCGCTCCGTGCCGAACGCGCTGCGGATCTGGGTGAACATGTCGCCCGGCACGGTGGTGACCACGTCGATGGACAGCGACGGCCGCAGGCCGTACTCCATGGCCTTCAGCACCGGCGGCCAGCCGTGCCCCATCTGTGCCTCCACCTGCGGCGCGACCGAGATGGTCCCGCCGCTGTCGGCGACCATCTGCCACTCCTCATCACTGAAGTAGCAGCAGTGGATGTACGTGGTGTCCGGTCCGAGCAGATGCAGCTTCGAAAGCGCGGAGATCATGCCGAACCGGCCGGCCAGCCGGCCCATGGCCACGTGCACGGTGATCGGAATGCCGAGGTCGCGCGCAAGGGCCCACTCGGACTGCACCACCTCGTCCTTGCAGAATCCCGTGCCCCGGGTGGCCAGCCCCATCGTGAGCAGCACGGAGTCCGACGAGAAGTACGTCTCCCGTACCCGGCGTACGTCGTCACCCGGAATCGCGATGGTGCTGTCGAACCAGTAGTCGGCCAGCGAGGTGTTCGCGCTGCCGTACGCGTACTGGGCCCGGATTCCGGTCTCCTGGAGGGCCCGGATCGCGGCGTCCGGATGCTCCGGGGTGTTGTTGATGTGCGACCAGTCGACCAGCGTGGTGATGCCGGCGTTGAGGCACTCCAGCGACCCGGCGAGGTTGCTGGCGTAGACGTCCTCCGCCCGGTACAGCGGCGCGAACGTGTCGAGGATGTCGACGAAGTAGTCGTCGAGTGTGGCGTTGGGCGCGCAGTTGCGGATCGCCGCCTCCCAGGTGTGCCGGTGCGTGTCGACGAAGCCGGGAATGACGATGCGCCCGGTGGCGTCGACGACCTCGGCGTCGGCGTCGATCTGCCGGTCGACGGCCGCGATTCGATCGTCTTCGATGAGTACGTCGCCCGGTGCGAGGTCACCGACGTGCGGGTCCATGGTCAGGACGGTGCCGCCGCGGATGAGGATCCGGTTGGTCATGGCTTTCTCCTTGGCGAAGCGGGCGGTTGGCGAAGCTGGGCCGGTTGGCGAAGCGGGCGGTTGGCGAAGCGGGCGGGACGGCGGGTGACTAGTACGCGGCGAGCGCGCTGACGGTCGCGATCACCTTGTCGACGGTGGGTATGAACTGCTCCTCTAGCGCGTCGGCGAACGGGAGCGGGACGTTCGCTCCGGCCACCCGCTTCACCGGGGCGTCGAGGAGTTGGAAGCCCTCGTCGGCCACGACCGAGACGACGGTGCCGCCCCAGCCCCCCTGGTAGGGGTTCTCCTCGACCACGACAAGCCGAGAGGTGCGGTCGAGCGAGCGCAGCACGGTGTCCATGTCCAGCGGGATCAGGCACCGCAGGTCGATCACCTCGGCGGAGATCCCCTCGGTCGCGAGCCGCTCGGCGGCGGTCAGCGCCAGCGGGACCGTCGAGGCGAGCGAGACGAGCGTGACATCGGTCCCCTCGCGGACGACCGCCGCCCGGCCCAACTCGACGACGTGGTCCGGCGGCGCGATCGGGCCCTTGCGGGCGAGCAGGGCCTTGTGCTCGAAGAAGACGACGGGGTCGTTGCTGCGGATCGCCGCGGCCATGAGGCCCACCACGTCAGCCGGGGTCGACGGCGCGGCGATCTTCAACCCGGGTACGGCCAGGGCCCAGTTCTCCACTGCCTGCGAGTGCTGGGCGCCGAAGCCCAGACCGCCGCCGTTGGCGGTGCGCACGACGAGAGGCATCGTCACCTGCCCGCCGGTCATGTAGCGCATCTTCGGGATCTCGTTGGCGAGGTAGTCCCAGCAACAGGCCAGGAAGTCGCTGAACATGATCTCGGCAACCGGTCGCATGCCGGTCATCGCCGCACCCATCGCGGCCCCGACGATCGCCTGCTCGGAGATCGGGGTGTCCCACACCCGGCTCGGTCCGAACTCCTTGTGCAGTCCGACGGTTGTCTTGAAGACGCCCTCCGGCGCGCCGATGTCCTCGCCGAGGCAGACGACGGTGGGATCCCGGCGCATCTCCCGAGCGATGCCCTCGGCGACCGCCTCGCGGTAGGTCATCACCGGGCGGTCCCGGTCAATCACGTCCGCCATGCCGCGCCTCCGTCCGCCCACACGTCGGTGAACGCCTGCTCAACCGCGGGTGGCGGCGCGTCCTTCGCCGCATTCACCGCCGCGTCGACCACGGCCGCCGCCCGGGTGTCGGCCGCCGCGACGGCGTCCGGAGGTACGCCCAGCGCCTCCAACCGGGCCCGCGCGAGGTCGAGCGGGTCGCGCTTGAGCCACCGCTCGACCTCCTCGGCCGGCCGGTACTTCGCCGGGTCGGCGCGGCTGTGCCCGTAATGCCGGTACGTCTGCGCCTCGATCACGGTCGGGCCGTCACCGGCTCGCGCGCGCTCGGCGGCCCGCGCCACCGCGTCCCGGACCAGCACCACGTCGTTGCCGTCGACGATCTCGCCGGGCATCCCGTTGGCGGCGGCCCGGTCCGCGGCGGGATTGGGCACCGATGTCACCTGGCTGATCGGCGTGTACTCCATGTAGAGGTTGTTCTCGCACACGAACAGCACCGGCAGTCGCCACACGGCGGCGAGGTTGAGCGCCTCGTGGAAGGCCCCGATGTTCGTGGTGCCGTCGCCGAAGAACGCGACCGCGACCTGCGAGGTGCCGCGCAACGTCGCCGACCAGGCGGCGCCGACGGCGATCGGCAGGTGCGATCCGATGATCGCGTACGAGCCGAGCATGTTCGTCGCCGCCTTGGTCAGGTGCATCGAGCCGCCCTTGGCGCCGCAGAGCCCGGTCGCCCGGCTCATCAACTCGGCCAGGCATTCCTCGGGCGTCGCGCCTCTGGCCATCGCGTGATGGTGCCCCCGGTACGTGGCGAACACGTAGTCGTCCGGGCGCAGCGCCGCGCTGGCGCCGACCGCCACCGCCTCCTGGCCGGCCGCCAGATGTGTGGTCCCCTTGACGAGCCCGGCCATGAACAGGTCGTACGCGGCCTTCTCGGTGCGCCGGATCACGGCCATCTGCTCGTACATCTCCAGCAGTTCCTCGGCCGTTACCTCGGCCGTCACCTCGGCCGTTACCTCGGCTGTCACCTCGGCCGTTACCTCGGCGTCGCGGGCGACGTCGGCGGTAGTCATGCCGGGTCCCCGGGGAAGCGTGAGCGCGGCGAGTGCTTTCTTGGGGCGCTCATGCCCGCCCCCCGTTCGGGGTGTTGAGGTTGGACTGCGCCTCGCGCAAGGTGTTGAGCGGCCCGCCGACGGTCCAGTACCGGTGACCGGCGACGAGCAGTTCCTCGGCCGGAAACTTCGTGATCACCTCGCACCCGTCGGCCGTCACCACGACCTCTTCTTCGATCCGGGCCGCCGACCAGCCGTCCGACGCCGGCCAGTACGTCTCGAGCGCGAAGACCATCCCCTCCTCCAGCACCTCGGGATGGTCCAGCGAGACCAACCGGCTGAAGATCGGCTTCTCCCAGATGGACAGTCCGACCCCGTGGCCGTACTGCAGGGCGAAGGCAGCCATCTCGTCGGGGAACCCGAACTCCTCGGCCCGCGGCCACACCGACACGATGTCGCCCGTCGTCGCGCCCGGCTTGACCAGCGCGATCGCCCGGTCCATGTACTCCCGGCAGCGGACGTAGGCGTCGCGCTGGGCTGGCGAAGCGCTGCCGACGGCGAAACAGCGGTAGTAGCAGGTGCGGTAACCCAGGTGGCTGTGCAGGATGTCGAAAAAGGCCGGGTCGCCGGGCCGGATCAACCGGTCGCTGTACACGTGCGGATGCGGAGAACACCGCTCCCCCGAGATCGCGTTGACGCCCTCGACGTACTCGCTGCCCAGGTCGTAGAGCACCTTGCTGACCAGCCCGACGCATTCGTTCTCGCGTACGCCCGGACGCAGGAACTCGTACAGCTGCTCGTAGGCGGCGTCCACCATGGAGCAGGCCTGCGTGAGCAGCGCGATCTCGTCCGGTGTCTTGATCCGCCGCGCCTCCAGGAACACCTGCTGCCCGTCGACGACATCCAGACCTTCGGCGCGTAGCGCGGCGAGGATCGGCATCTCGATAAGGTCGACGCCGACCGGGGCGCCAGCGAGGTCGTGGTCACGAAGCACGGTCGCGACCTTCGTCGCCACGTCCGGCGCGATCCCGGCGTCGGGATGGAACGCGCCGCGCAAGGTGGAGATGCCGGCCCGGGCCCGCTGTGTGCCGTCCAGCCACGGGTTGTAGAGCTGGTGGTGGCGGGCGGCGGAGCCGAAGTCCCAGACGACCGGTTCGCCGCCCCGCGGCAGCAGTGCGAAGCGAATGAGCTTGTCCATCGCCCAGGTGCCGATGTGGGTTGCCGTCATGTAGCGGATGTTGGAGAAGTCGAAGCTGAGCACCGCGCCGAGATCGGAGCGGTCGAGGCTGGCCCGTAGCCGGTCCAACCGATCCCGGCGGAGGCGGTCGAGATCGACGCGCTGCTCCCAGTCGACCGCGTTTGAGCCATAGGTCCGGATCGCCATCGCATCGCACTCCCCTCCGCCACTCGAGGTGGCGTCCGAGGCCCGCTAGGAGCCGAGGGTGTTCAATATTTGTTACCAAGCCGGGCGGCCAGCGTCAAGCACAGCTTTACGCCAGGCGGCGCGGTAAGTTCACCTGACACTCGTCACGGGGAGGTTGGCTGTGCCGTCCGCTGCGGTGCCTCCGATCGGCGCGCGACTGCGCGCGGCGCGCCGCCGTCACGGCGTGAGCGTGCGCGGCCTGGCCCGGGAAATCGGCGTCTCGGCCAGCCTGATCTCGCAGATCGAAACCGACAAGAGCAGCCCTTCGGTAAGCACCCTGTACGCGATCACCACCGCGCTGGGCATCTCGATCGAGGACCTCTTCGGCGACGGGCCCATCGGGGAGTCCGGGGACGCTGAGCCGGACATCGACGACGACCTCGTGCGGGACGAGCCGTCCGGTCCCACGGACCGGCCGGAACCCAGCCTTGCGCTGCTCGCCGCGCATGGGGTCGGCGGCACAGCGCTGGCCGCGCCGGCCAATGCCGCGGTGCTTGCGAACGCGGCGCACCGGACGTTGGAGCACCGGCGGGAGCGTCGGCTCGGTCCCGTGGTGACTCCGGAGCAGCGCGAGGTCCTCACGCTCGACTCCGGCGTGACCTGGGAGCTGTTGGGACAGATCCCGCACAAGCACGTGGACTTCCTGCTCATCACGTACCAGCCCGGCGGGAGCTCGTCGAGTTCCGGCATGGTCATGCGTCACTCCGGCACCGAGTTCGGGTACCTCGTAAGCGGCGAGCTCACGCTCACGCTCGGCTTCGACACCCACCGTCTGGTGGCCGGGGACGCGGTCTCCTTCGACTCATCCATCCCACACGCGTTGCGCAATGAGGGCACGGTGCCCGCCGTGGGCGTCTGGTTCGTCGTGGAACGCTCCGCTTGACGGCACGGCCAGCACGCTCGTGAGATAGCTGTCCGCGAATCCGTTGTGTACGGGCAGTCCTGATTGGGTACTTGCCGCTTCGTAAGTAAGACAGCTTGCCTGAGGGCCACCGAAAGTTCGGCCCGCCGGTGCCCATCGGCGTACGGTCCGCCCACCGGCGCTCCGCCGCCCGGCGGCATGAGATTAGGTTGCCGAGGAGGACGCCGTGGACCGACCGCCGCTAGTGGACGCGACGGCTAAGCAAGAACTTCCACCCGCGCCGGAGCCCCGTTCGGGGATGGGGGATGGCGCTTTGAATCCGTTGCGGGTGGCGCTGGTCGTGCCCCCGTACTTCGAGGTCCCGCCCGACGGGTACGGGGGAGTGGAGGCCGTGGTCGCGGACCTGGCCGACGCCTTAGTGGCCCGGGGGCACCGGGTCACGCTCTTCGGCGTGGGTGAGAGCCGGACGACGGCGCGCTTCGTGCCGGTGTGGCCGAAGCCCATCCCGGAGCGGCTGGGCGAGCCCTTTCCCGAGGTGGTCCATGCCGCGCTGACCCGCGACGCGGTACAACGGCTCGCCGAGGAGGAAGGCGTTGATGTGGTCCACGACCACACCCTCGCCGGCCCACTCAACGCACCCGCGTACGCGGCGCTGGGCCTGCCGACCGTGGTTACCATGCACGGGCCGGTCGACGACGACCTGAACCAGCTGTACGGCACGCTTGGCGATGACATCCACCTGGTCGCGATCAGCGAGCGGCAGCGGCAGCTCGCGCCGGATCTGCCCTGGGCCGGAATGGTGCACAACGCGATCCGCGTGGACACGTTCCCCTACCGCGCCGACAAGGGCGACTACGCGCTCTTTCTGGGCCGGTTCCATCCGGACAAGGCCCCGCATCTGGCGCTGGACGCCGCGCACGCTGCCGGCCTGCCCCTGGCGCTGGCGGGCAAGTGCGCTGAGCCGGCCGAGGAGGAGTACTTCGACCGTGAGGTGCGTCCCCGGCTCACCGACCGGGACCGCGTCCTCGGTGTCGCCGACGCCGAGGCCAAGCGGGACCTGTTGGCCGAGGCGCGCTGCCTACTCTTCCCGATCCAGTGGGAGGAGCCGTTCGGCATGGTGATGATCGAAGCGATGGCCTGTGGAACGCCCGTGGTCGCGCTCCGCGGCGGCGCTGTGGCCGAGGTCGTCGTCGACGGCGTCACCGGATACGTGTGTGACGATCCGGGGCAGTTGCCCGCGGCACTGCGGCGGCTGGACCGCATCGACTCGGCCGCGTGCCGGCGCCGGGTCGTGGAGGAGTTCGACATAGACACGCTCGGCGCCGGATACGAGGCCGTCTACCGGGCCGTCCTGGCCTCCCGTGGCAGCCACAGCACGATCCAGTCCACGACGCCGAGCGACGAGCCGGACGGCCTCGAACTGCACCCAGGCGCGTACGGCCACCTCGACGGCGCCGCGGACCGCCGGTACAGCCACGACACGCGGATCGTGCGCCGACCCGGCTCCCGCCCTCAGCCGTCGACCGGGTCGCAGGGCGTTGCCCCATCCGGGCCTTAAGCCCCGGGTGCATCGCATCCCCGGCTGGGACGCTCTATTCGTACCGAGAGGGGTGGGATGACCATGAGGCGCAATGCAGGCGCCGCCGGTGGAGGAGCGATCTACGGCCTCGGCATCTTCGGCGCGTGGGTGTACTTCTGGCAACAGGCCGACAGCTTCTGGGAACACGTACTGGCCATCCTCGAGGGCCTGGTGTGGCCGGCATTCATGGTCTACAAGGTGTTCGCCGCCCTATCCGGATGACGACCAGCGCTGCCGATCGTGGTCACGTTCGCCACGAGGTGGACCGAGCCGAAGCGGCCGAGTGACGGTAGCTCCACCGCGTAGACCGGCCGAGCCTGCTCGGCGAGGGTCAGTTCCCGCGGGATGACGCCGTCGGGCGGGACCAGCGGGCCGTCGATCGCCGACGGCGTCACGATCACGAGGGCGGCCGTATCGACGGCCCACTCCGCCGCCACCACCTTCACCGAGAGTCGCGGGTTGCCAGCCGGATCGCCGCGAAACGACGTCCGGTTCAGGTCAGCGAAGTCCCGCCGTGCGGTCTCGGCGAGCCGGCGCAGGTCCGCCATGTGCCCACGGTCCCGACCCACGGCCGGGGCGGGCAGGGACGGAGGGCACCGCCGCCGGGGGTCGATCGGCCCTGATCCCGCCGCGGCCCGGCCCCTAGCGTCGAAGCTGTCCGCTTAGGAGGCCCCGATGTCCGCATCTCCTGCCGTCGCTGCAACGCCGCTTCTGGCGCGGGCACCGGACCCGCAGACCGACCGCGCTCTCGCCGTGGGCTTCGGCGACGAGCGCCGGTTCGGCGTCGTTGGTTCGATGGCCGACGACGCGGCGGTGCTCGACCTGCCCTACCCGACCTCTGCGTTGGTTCTCACCACCGACGCGTTCGTGGTCAACCCGCGGGAGTTCCCGGGCGGCGGGATCGGCGACCTGGCCGTGAACGGCACGATCAACGACCTGGCCGTGATGGGCGCCTGGCCGGTCGCGCTGTCCCTGGCGTACGTCGTAGAGGAGGGCCTGCCGATCGACGAGTTGGTCCGGGTCACGGCAGCGGTCGGCCGGGCGGCGAAGGCGGCCGGCGTGCCGGTCGTCACGAGCGACACCAAGGTCGTCGGCGTTGGGGCCGCGGACGGGCTTTACGTGATCGCTTCCGGGGTCGGCATTGCCGGTCCGGCCCGACCGGCTTCCCGGCGGGCCCGACCGGGCGACCGGATCCTGCTTTCCGGTCCCATCGCCGCCCACGGTATAGCCGTAATGAGCGTCCGGGAGGGCCTCGGCTTCGCGACGAAGATCGCCTCGGATACCCAGCCGCTGCACCGCCTGACAGCCACGCTCCTGGCCGCCGCACCACAGACCCACGCGCTCCGCGATCCCACGCAGGGCGGACTGGCCGGCGCACTCAACGAGGTCGCTGCCATCTCCGGCGTGGGCGTCGAACTCGACGAAGCGAGCATCCCGGTCGCCAGCGCCGTACGGAGAGCCTGCCAGCTGCTCGGTCTCGATCCGCTCTACGTTGCGAACGAGGGAGTCTGCGTGGCGGTCGTGCCGCCGGAACAGGCCGACGACGCGCTGGCCGCCATGCGTGCCCGGCCCGAAGGCACCGGCGCCGTCGCCATCGGCGAGGTGGTACGGGCGCATCCCGGGCGGGTGGCCGTCCGTACCCGGGTCGGCGCGCTGCGGATCGTCGACAGGGCGGTCGGCGACGAGTCGCCGCGGACCTGTTAGCTCACCGGCCGCGCCCGGCCTCGGGTCCGGGTTCCTCCTCCTCGTCGGTGATCTCGGCGAGGGCCTCGCTGAGTTCCGTGGGAATATCCGAGCCCGGCACCGCGATCGCCTCGGCCGCGTCCGCCTCGCGTTCCTCCGGCGCCTCGTGCGCGGGCTCGGGGGCGGTGCCCTGGCCAGCGAAACCCCACTCGTTGGGTTCATCGTGCGACGTCACGGTCTGTCCTCCTCCAGCCGCCGGCACTACCACCGTAGGCAGTGGAAAGTCGCGCGGCGGGCAAAAGCGTCATTCGCGCGGGCCGACGACGCGGGCGAGCACCTTGTTGGCCGGCGGTTGGTCCGGAGCCGCCGGGCGCGACCGGGACATGGGACGAGTGCCGTGGAGCGGATCGACGCGGGGAGGAATTCATCCGGCGGCGGTGGGTAGAGATATCGACATCCCCGGAAGAAAGGTGTACATCATGGCGACCGCACGAGAGATCATGACCCCCGATGTCACGTGCGTCGGCGAGCGCGAGACCCTCACGGACGCCGCGCGCAAGATGGCCCAGCTCGGCGTGGGATCGATGCCGATCTGCGGCGACGACGACCGGCTCAAGGGCATGCTGACCGACCGCGACATCGTGGTGAAGGTGCTCGCGGCAGGGCGTGATCCCGGCTCGGTGACGGCGGGCGACCTCGCCCAGGGGAAGCCGGTGACGATCGGCGCCGACGACGACGCCAGCGAAATCCTGCGCACGATGGGCAGCCACCAGGTACGCCGGCTCCCCGTCATCGACGGGCACAAGCTGGTGGGCATCGTGGCCGTGGCCGACGTCGCCAGGGCGCTGCCCGACCAGCCGGTTGGTGACCTGATCGACGCGATCTCCGAGCGCTGACAGCGCTCCGCGGCGACCCGCGAGGGTCCGCCGGCACAGCGGCCGCGGCCCGGAAGG
>DASVMV010000034.1:0-12523 GCA_036384155.1 Micromonosporaceae bacterium | reverse complement strand
ACCGGCGGATACGGCGCGGTCTGATCGGCGGGCGGCCGCCGCCCGGTCTCATCCGGCCCGGCCCGCTCCGGCTCGCGCGTGGCGCCCGGCTCCCGGTCGGCCAGCGGGTCGAACGCCCGAGTCTGGTCGAGCTCACCGGCGCCGCGCTCGGCATCGGGGGCACCCGGCCGGTCACGCCGCTCCTCGTTGCCGTCGACCATGACCCTCCTTTCTGGCCGTGGGCCAGTACGGCCCACGGTTGTAGAACGTAGCCCGGGGCGACCGGGCACGCCGCCCGAGGCCGTCGGCGGTCGGGCCGGGAGGAGTCGTGGCGGGTCGCTAGCGTTCGCCGCATCCGCGAGGCGCCGCTACGCTGCCCGGCATGGCCGAACGTGGCTGGGGAGGTTCCGTTGCGGCGGCGATCGGCGGCGCGGCGGGTGCCGGCGCGGCTCAGCTCGGCCTGGCCTATGGGCTGGGCATCATCGTGTGGCTTCCGTCATCGGGTGCCGCGAGCGACGCGGCGTGGGTTGCCAGCCTGGGATGGGCCTTGTGGATTCCCGCCACCTCGACCGTCGCCGGTGCCCTCTTCGCCGACCGGCTCGGCAGGCCGCACCGGCCGAGCAGCGACGGCCCGCCGAACTCCACGGCGGGGCTCGCGACCCTGCTGGGGCGAATGACGCTGGCAGTCGCAGCCGCGATCGGGGCGCTGGTTGCCGTCGCCCTGCTCGCCGTGCCCGCCCGGACAGCCACCCGCGCCGACACTTTCTCGCCGCAGACCATCGCCGCCGGGTACGCCATCCTCGGCGTGCTCATCGGCCTGGTCGTCGCCGGGTGGGCGCTGTCTTCGCCAGCGGTGGCCCGCAACGTCGTCTCGACCGTCGCCTGGGTGTGGCTGCTCGGCGTCGCGGCGGTCATCGACGGCGTGGTATCAGGGCGCGGCCCGACGGGTGTGCCGCTGGCGGCCTGGCAGATGACGGCCGGGACGGAGGACTTCTGGTTTCGCAACTTCTACTGGCCGGGCACGGCCCTGTCCCTCGGCTCCGCCCTCGTGATCGGAGCGCTGTCGGCCCGGTCGGTCGCCCGGGCACCCCAGGCGCGGCTCGGCGCCGCCATCAGCGGCGGCGTCGGTCCGCTGCTCGTGGCCGCCGCGTACCTCTTGGCCCCACCGCGCCTCGTCGGGAGCCAGGCAGAGCAGGTCTGGGCTTACCTCACGGCCCCCTACGCGGTCATCGCCGGCGCCGCGGGATCGGTGATCGCGGCGGCCCTTGCCGACGCGGATATCCGCAGTCATTCTGCCAGGGCTGGCGCGTCGGGCGCGGTCGATGCCCGCCGGCGCCGGGCCTTCCCGGCCCAGTTGAGCGGCGCCGGTTCGAGCAGCACCGGTGCCGGTTCGGCGCCGGGCGCGATGCCGACGGGCCTGCCCCCGGCCGACCCGCCGGCCGGCCTCCCGCCCGACACCGCTGCGGCCGGGCGGACCGAGCCGACGGTGCGCCGACCCGGGTCGTGATGGCCGTGCCGGCGTACTAGTCGACCGGCCAGGTGTGCACGGGCTCGTTCGTCCGCTGGAGTTCTGCGTACCGCAGCAGCATGTCGTGCAGCGCCGCGGACCGGTCCAACCCGCGCTGGCGCTCGGCCGCCCAGGCCGCCTCGATCTGCCACACGGCGCCGTTTCGGCCGGAGCGGCAGCGCTGCTCGATGATCCCGAGCAGGCGATCCCGCTGCGCCGGACTGACGCCGAAGCGGTCCAGGCCCGCGTACGCCCTGGGCAGCAAGGTGCCGAGAACGAGTTCGGTCACCTTGACCTCGCCGAGCCGCGGCCAGTAGACCGTCGCGCCGATGCCCCGTCGGGCCGCCGCGTGGAAGTTCTCCTCGGCGGCGCTGAAGGTCAGCTGGCTCCAGATCGGCCGGTCGGCCTCGGCCATCTCCCGGGCCAGGCCGAAGTAGAAGGCCGCGTTGGCCAACATGTCGATCACGGTGGGTCCGGCCGGCAGGACGCGGTTCTCCACCCGCAGGTGGGGGCGGCCGTTCATGATGTCGTACACCGGCCGGTTCCACCGGTAGACCGTGCCGTTGTGCAGGCGCAGCTCGCCGAGCCGCGGCACCCCGCCGCTGTGCAGGACCTCAACCGGGTCCTCGTCGTCGCAGATCGGCAGCAGCGGTGGGAAGTAGCGGACGTTCTCCTCGAACAGGTCGAAGATCGAGGTGATCCACCGCTCGCCGAACCAGACCCGGGGACGTACGCCCTGGGCCTTGAGCTCGTCCGGCCGGGTGTCGGTGGCCTGCTCGAAGAGGGCGATGCGGGTCTCCGCCCACAAGTGCTTGCCATACAGGAACGGGGAGTTCGCGCCGATGGCCACCTGGACGGCGGCGATCGCCTGCGACGCGTTCCAGTAGTTGGCGAACGTGTCCGGCGCCACCTGCAGGTGGAACTGCACGCTGGTGCACGCCGCCTCCGGCGCGATCGAGTCGGTGTGCGTCTGCAGCCGCTCCACCCCGCGGATGTCCAGCCCGATGTCCTCGCCGCGGGCCGCGACGATCTGCGCGTTGAGCACCCGGTACCGCTCGTTCGTCGACAGGTTGTCGAGCACGAGGTGCTGCTCGGTGAGCGTGGGCAGGATGCCGACGAGCACGAGGCGGGCGTCGGCCTTGATCGCGCGCTCGTCCGCCCGTCCCAGGCTCGCCCGGAGGTCGTCTTCGTAGTCGGCGAAGCCATCGCCCTCGATCAGCCGGGGCCGGGCGTTGAGTTCGAGATTGAACTGACCCAACTCGGTCTGGAACGTCGGATCGGCCAGGTTGGCGAGGATCTCGGCGTTGCGCATGGCCGGCTCGGCCTCGTCGTTGACCAGGTTGAGTTCGATCTCCAACCCGGTGGTCGGCCGGTCGGCGTCGAATCGGAAGTCGTCGAGCATCAACGCGAACACATCGAGGCAGCGGCGCACCTTGTGCCGATAGCGGACGCGGTCCTCCCGGGAGAAGGCACCCTGCGAGACTTCCTTACCCATGGTGGCCCTCCCTGGCGCGGCGCTCTCGGGTCGTGCGGAGGCGTCTGGTCGCACACGGCGCCGCTCCCACGGTAAGAGCGCCTACCGGGCGGGGCCAAGGGACAAACCGGACGGCTGTCACGGGCGGTGATCGCCTCGCGGCTTTCCGTCGATCGTCGTCAGGTCCGCGCCATGGTTGCTTTACCCACTCCGCCGCCCGGCGACCGTGAGCACGGTCACCGGGCGGTCGGATCGGGCGCCTCAGGCCTGGCGGATGGCCTCGCCCTCGATCTCGATCTTGACCTTCTTGCCGACCAGAACGCCGCCCGTCTCCAGCGCCACGTTCCAGGTCAGGCCGAAGTCCTCCCGGTCGATCTCGGTGGCCGCCGTGAAGCCGAAAATGTCCTGCCCGAACGGGCTGCGGCCGGCACCCTCGAACTCGACGTCAAGTTCGACCGGGCGGGTAACGTCGCGGATGGTGAGCTCGCCGGTCAGCACGAACTGGTTCCCGCTGTGCGACGTGACGCCCGTGCTGCGGAACTCCAGCGTGGGGTACTTCTCGGCATCGAGGAAGTCGCCGCTGCGCAGGTGGGCGTCCCGGTCGGCCTGCCCGGTCTGAATGCTCGCGGCCTCGATGGTCGCGTGGACCGAGGTGTCCAACGGGTCGTCGGCGACGGTGATGGTGGCCGTAGCGTCCGCAAACTGGCCGCGGACCTTGCTCACCATCATGTGGCGGGCGACGAAACCGACCCGTCGGTGCGCCGGGTCGAGGAGGTACGTGCCCGGGGCCGGGATGGTCAGGCCCTCCCAGACGCGGGTGCTCGTGTCGGTGGTGCTCATGTTGGTGGCCCTCCAAGGACTACGTCAGTGTGGCTAGGTACTTGACACAGCAACTATACCTGCGGGGATATTCCGCATGTCAAGTGTTGTAGGATGAGATCTGTGACCGACCGCAATCTCGACGATCCGCGAATCACCGCTATCGGGCTGTTCGCGGAGACGTACACCGGGCTTGCCGCGCGGCTCTCCGAGCAGCTCAGCGCGCACGGCCTGTCGCTGATCGAGTTTGAGGTCCTCCTGCGCCTTGCCCGCTCGCCCGGCCGTCAGTTGCGGATGACCGACCTGGCCGCGCAGACCTCGCTGTCGACGAGCGGCGCAACCCGGGTCGTCGACCGCATGGTCCGCGACGGCCTGCTGTGCCGGCAGCCGTGCCCGGCCGACCGACGGATCTCGTACGCCATGGTGACCGGGGCCGGACGCGCCCGACTCGACCAGGCACTCCCGGGCCACCTCGACCTCATCGAGCGGTGGTTCACCGGGCAACTCACTCCGGCCGCGCTCGAGCACCTCCTCGACGGGCTGCGTACCGTGCGGGACGCGGTGCATCCCTGCGCCACCGCGGGCAGCGACGGCAGCGCCGCTGTCCCCGAACCTTCCTGACCGCGCGGAGCCCACGTGCCGGCCAGAGCCAGACAGAGTTGGTCCGGCCAGAGCACACGGAGCGGCAGAAAGACCGGCAGAAGTCCGGCTCCGCCACGGATAGTTGCCGCGAATCGGGCGTGGGGCCAGGAAGCTCCGGCTAGCGTTCCACCCGTTCGCAGGCATCGGGGGGTGCGACGCGAGCGGGGCGGCGGTTTGGGGGTCGCCCTGCTCGCGCCTGCGACACCTGGGCCCGCCCGCCGGCAGGCGACCCCGTCAGGCCGGACCGTCCGCTCCGCCGCCGGCCTCCTGCACGGGCGGCGGAGGACCCACGACGACCTGCTCGGTGGGCAGCAGCGTCATCCCGCCGGCCCGGCAGACCCGGACCAGCCGGTCCACCACCGCGGCGCGCGCGATCGGCTCCTCGGTGCTGGCGACCAGGCCCACCAGCGCCTCCGCGACATCACGCAGGTCCCGCGTCCCCGCGTAGGCCTGGGCGGCGACACCGAACCACTCCGCCGCGAGATCCCGGTCGCCGCGGCGCAGGGCGATAGTGGCCTCGATCGCGGCGTACGGGCCCTGCCCCTGCCGCTCACCCGCCATCTCCCGACCAGTGCCATCCCGACCAGTGTCGTCCGGAGCGGCGCCGCCGGAGGTCGCGCGCAGCTCGCGCAGAACTGCTTCGGCTTCGGCCAACCGGCCGTCCTGCGCCAGGGCCAGGCCGACGGTCCCCAGCACGCGAATCCGGTGGCCCGGATCGCCGAGACCCGCCAACGCCCGCAGCACCTGCCGGCCGAGGCGCACCGCCTCGGCGTAGCGTCCGTCCAGCCGAGCGACCTCGGCGAGGTTGGCCCGGGCAAGGAGTCGCAGCCGCGTGTCCCCGGTCTGCCCACTGAGCCGCTCGACCGCAGCCAACCTCCGGCGAGCCGCCCGCAGATCACCGACTCGGATTTCGTGCCAGGTCAGGTTCGTCTGGGCCACGATCATGTCCCGGATTCGGCCGGTCCGGGTGGCCAGCGATAGGGCGGCTTCGCCCTGTCGGCGGGCCTCGTCGTACCCGCCGGTCGCGATGCGCAGCGAGCACAGAACGGTGCGCGCCGCCAGCTCCCCGGACACGTCGCCGAGCTGTTGGAACGTGGCGAGCGCAGCCTGCGCCTCCGGCAACTCCTGCGGCCCTTCGCCGTGCTCTGCCGCCAGCTGGGCGAGGCCCACCCGGGCCCACGCCCGCACCACCGGGTCGGCAGCTGACGTACGCGGATCATCCAGCAGCCGCCGCAGCCACCGCCGGCCGGCCACGTCCCGACCGTGGAACCGCCACCACCGGGGCAGGCTCGCGGCCAGCGCCAGGGCGGTTTCCGGATCGTCGTCGGCCGATGCGGTCAGCGCCGCCCACAGATCGCCGGTCACCTCGTCGAGGTGCGCGACCGCCGGCCCTATCGCAGCGCCAGCCAAATCCGGCGCGGTGCGTCGGGCGAGGTCGGCGAAGACGCGGGCGTGCCGAATCCGGACGGGCACCAGTTCGCCGGTCGCCGCAGCTTGTTCGGTGGCAAAGTCGCGCACCACGTCAAGCAGCCGGAACCGCAGGGTTCCCCGCCCGCGGGCGCTGACCAGCCCCAGTGCCAGCAACCGATCCAGCAACGGAACGGGATCGGCGGTCCGCCCATCCTCATCGGTCAGGATCGCCTCGGCCAGCTCCACCGACCACCGGTTGCGGAACGCCGCGAGCCGACGCAGCCCGGCCTGCTCCTGCGGAGTCAGCAACGCGTAGCTGGCGGACACGGCCGTACGGAGGTCCACCGACACGACGTCCGGCGCTCCCGCCGGTGCGGTGAGGTCGAGCACCCGATGGCCGTACCGGGTGAGGATCTCGGTCACGTCCAGCACCCGCCCCCGGGCGGCCGCCAGCTCGATCGCCAGCGGCAACCCGCCGAGCCGGCGTACCAGTGCGCCCACCGAGCGCAGCTCGTCCGGTTCGAGAGGGTCGCGGCGGACCTGGCGCAGGCGGACGAGGAAGAGTTCGGCGGCCGGAAAGCGCTCGATGAACGCCACGTCGGACGCCTCGGGCGGCGGCACGTCGAGTGGGGCCACCGGCCACACCCGCTCGCCCACCAGGCCCACCGCGTGCCGGCCGGTGGCCAGGACGCGAAGCGCTGGCGCGATCCGCGCCAGGTGTTCGAGGGCGGTCAGAACCGCAGCCGGAGAGCGTTCCACCGCATCGATGACCAGCAATGCAGGCGTGCCGGCCAACCGGTCGGCGAGGTCGGCCGGGCGGGCGACGCCGAAGACGGTGGCGATCGCGGTCAACGCGTCGGCGTCGGACGACCCGGCGGTAACCGTGATGCCGGCCACACCGCCCGGCAGGGCGGGCGCGGCGCGGTGCGCCACCGCCAACGCCAGCGCCGTCTTTCCCACCCCGGCCAGGCCGACCAGCGTTGTCACCGACCGGGCCCCGCCGGTCACCAGCGCTACCAGGTCACCAAGCTCGGCGTCGCGGCCCACCAGCTCGTCCGCGGCGGGGAGCCCGAGGGTACGGGTCCCGCCACTCGTTCGGCCGGCGCTCCCTGCGACGTCCGCCGACCCCCGTGGACCGGGAATCGGCCGGGTGTGCCCGACCGGGGTCGAGGACGCGGTGCGCCGCCGCCCCGCCGCCATGAACCCGGCCCGGTCGGCACCGCCAAGGTCCAATGCGCCGGCAAGTAGTTCCAGCGTCGTACGCTGCGGCCGCGCCGAACGACCGCGTTCCAGGTCCCGTACCGTTCGGACCCCGACGCCGGCCCGCGCCGCCAACTCGGCCTGCGTCAGGCCGGCGGCCATCCGCCGGCCGCGCAGCCGCTCCGCGAAGCTGGTCGCGCCCTGCTCAGCCGCATGATCCGAAGTCACGGGACGGAAGGCTACGCACCCGGTGCGACCCGGGGGAGTCAACCGTCGCGGTGCCGACGGGAGCGGGCGCGGATACCCGACAGACGGTCGAGCCGCTGATCCGCAGCGGGTCGTACCGGCGCCGCAGCGGGCCCGGTGCCCACCAGTTCCACTCGCCGAGAAGGCTCATCACCGCGGGCAGCAGCAGTCCTCGTACGACGGTCACGTCCAGCACCACCGCGACGGCCAGACCGAGACCGATTTCCTTCACCGCGGTCAGCTCACCGATCAGGAAGCCCAGGAAGACGATGGTGATGCACACCGCCGCAGCGGTGACGACCGGGCCGGTCGACGCGATACCCGCCAGCACGGCCCGGTCGCCGGACGGTTCGGCCGGTGCCCGCCGCCGCTCCTCGGTGATCCGGGCAAGCAGGAACACCTCGTAGTCCATGGTGAGAGCGAAGACGAACACGAAGAGCAGCACCGGGGTGGTGAGGTCGAGCCCGCCCCACGGCTCCACCCCGAGCAGGGGGGCGCCGACGCCCCACTGGAACACCACGACCAGCAGCCCAAGGGTCGCCAGCAGGGTGAGCGCGTTCATCAGCAACGCCTTGACCGGAATGACGACCGACCCGGTCAACGCGAAGAGCAGGATCATTGTGGCCGCCGCCAGGACGAGGAGCACGTACGGCAGGCGCGCGGCGACCGACGCCTGGTAGTCGACCACCTCGGCCGCCGGCCCGCCGACCAGCAACGGGCTCGGCGTATCGAATGCCCGGATCTGGCGGACCAGTTCGCGCGACGGCGGGCCGGCGGTCTCGCCCACAGGGGTCAGGTCGAGTACCGCGGCGCCGGCCGGTACGTCGATGCGGGGCTGCAACTGGCGGACCTGCGGCAGCCGGTTGAGCCGGTCCAGCAGGTCACGCACCTCCGCCGTCGCCGGATCGGCGTCGACGACGACCACCACCGGCGCGGCCCGCCCCTGCGCGAAGTTCCGCTGCACCAGGTCGTACGCCTGCCGTGCCTCCATGCTCGGCGGCAATGCCCGCGCGTCGGAGTTCGCGAGGTTGGCCCCGACGACGAACGGCAGGGCGAGCAGGAGCAGCACCCCGGAGACGGTGGCAGCCACCGGGCCGGGCCGGCGTTGCGCGTGTCCGGCCAGCCGGACCAGCAGACCGCGGCGGTCCGATGTGGATCCCCGACCGAGCCGGCCGCGTCCCGTCGCGATCTGCCGGTGGGTCACGGCGATCAGTGCCGGTACGGCGGTGAGCCCGATTGCCGTGGCCACCAGCACGACCACGGCGCCGCCCAGCGCCATCGCGCCGAGCAGCGGCTCGGCGAACGCGGACAGCCCGCCCATCGCCGCAGTCACGGCCAGCCCGGACACGAGCACCGCGCGGCCCGCGGTCGCGGTGGTCCGGGCCAGAAGTTCGGCCACCGGTGCCCCCGCATCGGCGGCCCGCTCCTCGCGGAACCGGGCGATCAGCAGCAGCGCGTAGTCGACGGCCAGGCCGATGCCCAGGAGGGTCACCACGTTGACCGTGAACTCACCGATCCGGGTGAGCGCGGTGAGGCCGAGCAGCCCGAGCAGTGTGACGGCCACCGCACCGAGGGCGGTCGACAGCGGGATCAGCGCGGCCACCAGGCCGCCGAGGATCACCACGAGCGCCACCAGGAGTACGACCAGGGCCACCGACTCGCCGACTGCGGCGTCCCGTACGGCCTGATCGGCGAACGCCCGCTCGGCCAGCTTCTCCCCGCCGACCCGCACCTGCGGCGCGTCGATCCGGCGCAACGCGGCGGCCACCTGGTCTTCCACCCGCTCCCGCTCGGTGTCGGGCAACCGGTCGGCCAGTTCCACCGTCACCAGGGTGCTCCTGTTGTCGGCACCGATCTGGCCGCCGGGAGCGGTGTAGAGGTCCTCGACGTCCACCACCCCGTCGATGCGGCGCACCTCGCCGGCGACCGTACCGACGCTCTGGACCAGACCCGGGTCGTACACGTCCCGCCCGGCGACGACCGCGACCACGGTCGGTCCCTCCGGCAGAAGCTGGTCGACCCGGCGCTCGGCCCGCTGCGACTCGGCGTCCGGGCGCAGGCTCTCGGTCGCGGCGAGGCGGTCAAAGATGCCGCCGGCGGCGACCGAGCCCGCCAGAATCAACCCGAGCCAGCCGGCGAGCACCGGCCAGCGCCACCGGAACACCCACCGTCCGAGGGCACCGAGCACCGGGGCCACCTCCCTGCCGGCGGCGCGCCCGTGGCGGCCGACGCGCCGATGCAAGCACGATGGTCCCGCCGGTACCAGTCGCCGAGCGGACGGATACCCGACACACCGCCGGCGGCCTACGAACGCGGCACCGATCGGCTCCAGTAGACCTGCCAGAGCAGCGCCACGCCGAGGCAGCCGATACCCGCCAGAGCGCCTCTCCCCTACATGCCGAGGTCGCGGGCGATGATCATCCGCTGCACCTCGGAGGTGCCCTCGCCGATCTCGAGAATCTTCGAATCGCGCCAGAACCGGGCCACCGCGGACTCGTTCATGAAGCCGTACCCGCCGTGGATCTGGGTGGCCTCGCGGGCGTTGTCGACGGCGATCTCGCTGGCGTGCAGCTTGGCGATCGCCGCCTGCCGCTTGAAGTCCTCACCGGCAAGCATCCGGGTCGCGGCGTCGTAGTACGCCAACCGGGCGGTGTACGCCCGCCGCTCCATGTCGGCGATCTTGAACTGGATCGCCTGGAACTTGCCGATCGGCTGGCCGAAGGCGTGCCGATCCTTGGCGTACCGGATGGACTCATCCACGCAGCCCTGCGCCAGCCCGACCGCCAGCGCGGCGATCGCGATCCGGCCCTCGTCGAGGATCTGCAGGAACTGGGCGAAACCCCGGCCGCGCGGGCCGAGCAGGTTGTCGGCCGGTACCCGGCAGTCGTCGAAGTGCAGTTCATGGGTGTCGGAGGCGCACCAGCCGACCTTGGAGTAGCCGGGTGCGACGGTGAAGCCGGGCGTACCGGACGGCACGATGATGTTCGACAGCTCCTTGCTGCCGTCGTCGCGCATCCCGGTCACCGCCGTCACCGTGACCAGCGCGGTGATGTCGGTGCCGGAGTTGGTGATGAACGCCTTCGACCCGTTGATCACCCACTCGTCGCCGTCGAGGACGGCCCGGGTGGCCGTGCCACCGGCGTCCGAACCGAAGCCGGGCTCGGTCAGGCCGAACGCGGCGAGCGCCTCGCCGCTAATCAGCCTCGGCAGCCACTGTGCCTTCTGCGCGTCATTGCCGAACCGGTAGATCGGCATCGCGCCCAGCGACACCGCGGCCTCCAGGGTGATCGCCACGCTGGAGTCGACTCGGGCCAGCTCCTCCAGCGCCAGGCACAGCGTGAAGTAGTCGCCGCCCATCCCGCCGAACTCCTCCGGGAAGGACAGGCCGAACAGGCCCATCTTGCCCATCTGCCGGACCACCTCGTACGGGAAGGTGTGCTGCTCGTAGTGCTGGGCGATGACCGGCGCGACCACCTCGCGGGCGAACTCCCGCACGCTCTCCCGCAGCGCCTCCTGCTCCTCGGTGAGCCTGAAGTCCATGGTTCCTCCTAGACGGGCGTGACGCCGTGCCGGCGCCGGGAGAAGTGGCGGTCCTTGCGACGGGCGGCGGCGAACCGCCGGATCAGCTCGGCGCGCAGCTCGTGCGACTCGACGATCGCGTCGACCACGAGCTCGCTGGCCAGCCGGACGATGTCGATGTCCCGCTCGTACTCTTCGCGCTTGGCGGCAACGAACGCGGCACGCACGTCCGCGTCGGCGATGGCCGCGATCTTGTTGGCGTATACCGCGTTGACGGCTGCCTCCGCCCCCATCACCGCGATCTTCGCGGTGGGCAGGGCGATGGTGGCGTCGGGCTCGAAGCCGGGGCCGGCCATCGCGTAGAGGCCGGCGCCGTACGCCTTGCGCACCACGACGCAGATCTTCGGTACGGTCGCCTCGGAGATCGCGGTGATCATCTTGGCGCCGTGCCGGATGATGCCCTGCTTCTCCACCACCGAGCCGACCATGAAGCCGGGTACGTCGGACAGGAAGAGCAGCGGCACGTTGAACGCGTCGCAGAGCTGAACGAACCGGGTCGCCTTGTCGGCCGAGTCGACGAACAGCACGCCGCCCTTGAACATCGAGTTGTTGCCGACCACCCCGACGACCTCGCCGTTCAGCCGACCGAACCCGACGGTGACCTCCTTGGCCCACAACGCCTGGATCTCGAAGTACGAGCCGTCGTCGAGGAGGCCCTTGGCGTACCGGCGCATGTCGAAGGCCTGGCGCTCGCTGGCCGGCACCAACGACGCCAGGTCGGTCTTGGCCGGCGCATCGACGACGGCTGCGGCCGGCGGTTGCTGTGTCCAGTTGGCCGGCAGGTACGACAGGTAGCGACGGACGACGTCGAGCGCTTCCTGCTCGTCCTTGCACAAGAAATGCCCGACCCCGGACTCGGCGCAGTGCACCCGGGCGCCGCCCATCGCCTCCAGCGTGGTCTTCTCGCCGGTCACCATCTCGACCATCCGGTCCGAGCCGAGATACATGCTCGCGTTGCCCTCGACCATGGCGACCACGTCGCAGAACGCCGGGATGTACGCCCCACCGGCCGCGCTCGGGCCGAAGAGCGCGCACACCTGCGGGATGGAGCCGGAGGCGCGCACCTGGTTCCAGAAGATCTTGCCGGCGCCGCGTCGGCCGGGAAACAGGTCGACCTGGTCGGTGATCCGGGCACCGGCCGAGTCGACCAGGTAGACCATCGGGACGGCGGTGTCGTACGCCCGCTCGATGATCCGGATGATCTTCTCGACGGTGCGGGCGCCCCAGCTGCCCGCCTTCACGGTCGAGTCGTTGGCCATCAGGCAGACCTGGCGACCGTCGATCGTCGCGAGGCCGGTCACCACGCCGTCGGCGGGCAGGCCGTCGGCGAGGGCGTTGGCGTACATGCCGTCTTCGACGAAGGAGCCCTCGTCGACCAGGCGGGCGATGCGCTCGCGGGCGAAGAGCTTGCCCTTGGCGGCGTTGGCCGCGTGGTACCTGTCCGCCCCGCCGGCCCGGACCCGCTTGTGCAGCTGCTCCAGCGCCTCACCGTCGAGCGTCACGCCGACTCCCTCACCCAACCGACCTGAACGATCGTTAGGTTAGCGCATCGCGAACGCCGCGGCGACTTGCCCGGCCATTCGCTGCGAGCGGGCGCCAGGCTCCGGGGAGCCCGACCGGCGCAAGAAATCAAGCCGCACCGCTCGGACCAGCCCGGTGCGCGGGCC
>DASVMV010000033.1:0-1810 GCA_036384155.1 Micromonosporaceae bacterium | reverse complement strand
ATCAGCTGTTCCAGTTGTCGGCCACGAGGTCAGCGGCCTGCTGTTCCCACTTGGCGTAGGCGTCCGGGTAGGCCGACACCTGCACCTTCTGCGCGGCGTCGGTCAGCGGCATGTCATGCCAGCCGTCGACCTGCTTGAGGCCCTTGAGGAACGCGGTGGTCGCGTACTCGGGGTTGGTGATCTGCTCCGGGCTGCCCCAGCCCGAGGACGGACGCTGCTGGAACAGGCCCAGCGAGTCGTGGTCGTTGGCATCACCCAGGTGACCCAGGTTGTCCAGCTTGGACTCCTGCAACGACGTGGCGATCGAGATCACCGCGGCCCGCTCGTCCAGGCCGGCCTTCTTCGTCGCGGCCACGATGGCCTTGGCGTTGGCCTTCTGCTCATCGGTCAGCTCGATGCGCGACTGGTCACCCTGGGTACCGTGCGGCATCAGCTTGTCCTTGCCGGGCTTGTCGGCCTGCACCACCGCGGCGGCGGCGGGCTTGGCCTCGGCGGCCAGCGCGTGGGTGGCCGGGCCGGCCACCACACCACCGGCGAAGGTCAGACCGGCGACGGTCAGGATGCTCTTCCGCAGAATCGTGTTCATGATCAAAGCTCCATTCGGGGGATTGGACGTCTCCGGGGGACGAAGACGCCACGCACCGCACAGGGGCGCTCTAAACAAGGGGGAAAACAAAGCAGAAAAGAAGGGGAAAGTCATCACCGGCTCGGGCGGCGGCGGGGCGCCTTGCGCGGCCGGGACCGGATGTAACGACCCCGGGCCGGGGATCATTCCCCGCCGGCCGGCCACCCGCGGCTCACCGCGGGGCCCGCTCCGGGGCTGCTCGGGCCGGGACCGGATGTAACGACCCCGGGCCGGGGATCATTCCCCGCCGGCCGGCCACCCGCGGCTCACCACCGCGGGGCCTGCTCGGGGGCTGCTCGGGCCGGGACCATGTATAACGCCCCCGGGGTGGCCCGGATTCCACCCAACCCACGACCGCAACCGGACACCCGGCCCACACCACCCCGAACCCGGCAGCGCACCCCGCCCAGCCCCGCCCCACTTCTGGCATCAACCCGGCACCCGCGACACCGCGCATCCGACCACCCGGACACCCCGATACGCGCAAACCGAGTCCATCACCAGCTCGGCGACGTCCGGCGAACTTCTCGGGACGGCCTACGCCGACGGCACAACCCGGACATCGCCCGACAGGCGGCGCGTCACACCTCTGCGGTCGAGCAGTTCGAGCAGCGGAACCACGACCCGCCGGGTCGTGCCCAGCGCCTGCCGGGCGGCACTCGTCGTGAACGGCTGGGGAAGCGCGGCTAGCACGGCGACCGCCGCGTCCACCGCATCCGGTAGCAGCACGACCTGGTCGGCGAGGCGCAGCAGCGCACCAGCCCGTACCGCGGCAGCGATCTCGCGGGTTCCCAGCCCCAACTCAGCCAGCCGCGCCGCCTCTGGGGCGGCGAACGGCCGCCCGGCCAGATCGGCGCGGACCTTGTCGACCGCCCGGGCCACCGGCTCCGGCAGGTAGGACGGCTGCTCCCCCAGGCCGATGCGGCCGTCGCGCGCCATGAGCGGCGGGCCGACGAGCGCGTCGACCACGGCCCGGTCGGGCAGGTCGAGCCGGTGTCGCAACACGTCCACCGGCGCACCGGGCTCCAGCGGATGCTCGCGGAGGTAGCCGTCCACCTCCTCGCGCAGGCGCTGCCGCAGCCGCTGCCAGTGGGCCGGATCAGCGAGCCAGTCCCCCGCCACGGGCGGCGTCGACACGGGCACGCCCATCCGCACCAGATCGGCCCTGCAGACCAGCCGACGACG
>DASVMV010000032.1:0-15866 GCA_036384155.1 Micromonosporaceae bacterium | reverse complement strand
CGGGCCCGACGGACCCCGCGCGGCCGCCGGCATCGCGACCCGGCTCTCGGACGAGCCGGAGGTCTGGCGGGCGCTGGTGCTCGGCCTCCGGGACTACGTCGACAAGAACGGCTTCCGGTCGGTCGTCCTGGGTCTGTCCGGCGGCATCGACTCGTCGGTGGTGGCCGCGATCGCCGTCGACGCTCTCGGCCCCGACCGGGTAGTCGGCGTGTCCATGCCCAGCCAGTACTCCTCGCAGCACTCCCAGGAAGACGCCGCCGAGCTGGCCAAGCGCACCGGGCTGGACCACCGGGTCGAAGGCATTCAGCCGATGGTCGACGCCTTCCTGTCGAACATGTCGCTGTCCGGGATGGCGGTGGAGAACCTCCAGGCCCGGGTGCGCGGGGTGATCCTCATGGCACTGTCCAATCAGGAGGGACATCTCGTCCTCACCACGGGAAACAAGAGCGAGCTCGCCGTTGGCTACACCACCCTCTACGGCGACTCGGTGGGCGGCTTCAATCCGCTGAAGGACGTGTGGAAGACGCTCGTATGGAAGCTGGCCGAGTGGCGCAACGCCGAGGCAGCCCGGCTCGGCGCGACCCCGCCCATTCCCGAGGACGTGATCAGCAAGCCACCGAGCGCCGAACTGCGACCCGGCCAGCTCGACACGGACACGCTGCCCGACTACTCGATGCTCGACCCGATCCTGGTCGGCTACGTCGACGGCGATCAGGGGCGCGACGACCTGGTGGCGGCGGGGCACGATCCGGCGGTGCTCGACCGCGTGCTGCGGATGGTCGACGTGGCCGAGTACAAGCGGCGGCAGTCGGCGCCGGGCCCGAAGATCTCGATCAAGGCATTCGGGCGCGACCGGCGGCTGCCGATCACCAACCGGTGGCGCCAGGGCTGACCTCGGGGTGTGAAATGTTCCACGATGGGCTGACGCTCGGCCGATGGCCGGTGCGACGATCGGCGCAGACCCGGAGACCGCAGTCCGCGGCTTCGAGGCGATCGGAGGAGACGTCATGTCCCAGTCCCAGTCCAACGCCGTGCCGTCGCTCTACGGCGGGCCGGCCACCCGCCGGGTCCGCACCCGCGACCTGATCGCCGCCAAGGAGCGGGGCGAACGGTGGCCGATGCTGACCGCGTACGACCAGTACACGGCATCGATCTTCGACCAGGCCGGCATCCCGGTTCTGCTGGTCGGCGACTCGGCGGCGAACAACGTGTACGGCTATGAGACGACCCTGCCGGTGACCACGGACGAGATGCTCCCGCTGGTTCGCGCCGTGGTGCGGGCGACGAAGCGGACGCTGGTCGTCGGGGACCTGCCGTTCGGCTCGTACGAGGAGGGGCCGGCGCAGGCGCTCCGTACGGCCGTACGGTTCATGAAGGAGGGCGGCTGCCACGCGGTCAAGCTCGAAGGCGGTCGCCGGTGCGCCGAGCAGATCGCGGCGATCAGCGGCGCCGGCATCCCGGTGATGGCGCACATCGGGTTCACTCCGCAGAGCGAACACGCGATCGGCGGCTACCGGGTGCAGGGGCGCGGCGAGGCGGCTGCCGACGTGCTCGCCGACGCGAAGGCGGTGGCCGCCGCCGGTGCGTTCTCGGTGGTGCTCGAGATGGTGCCCGGGGAGGTCGCCAAGCGGATTACGCACGACCTGCCGATCCCGACGATCGGGATCGGTGCCGGGCCGGACACCGACGCGCAGGTGCTGGTCTGGCAGGACATGGCGGGGCTGCGGACAGGCCCGCTGCCGCGGTTCGTCAAGCAGTACGCCCAGTTGGCCGAAACGCTCACCGACGCGACCCGCCGGTTCGCCGACGAGGTCCGAAGCGGCGAGTTTCCGACCGTGCAGCACACGTTCTGAAGCCCGGCTTCACGCGTCCTGGTCGCGCAGGCCGACGCAGTCGTGGTCCCAGAATGTGTGCGAGTAGACGAGCGTGCCGGTCATCCACGGCTCGTCGGCCGACAGCGGCACGACCTGGAACGCCGCGTCCGGAATCCGCAGGGACGGCTTGCGGAAGCCGCGGCCTGCGCCCGGGGTGAAACCCAGGCGGGAGTAGTAACCCGGGTCGCCCTCGAGGAAGACAAGCGGCACGCCCCGCTCGTCGAGCAGGCGGAGGCCATGACGGATGAGCGTTGCGCCGATGCCCCTTCGTTGGTGCATTGGGAGCACCGCGAGCGGGCTGAGGACCTGCACGGAAACGAGTCGCGGCGGGGCGTCGAGCAGGCTGCGGCTGAACATGACGTGCCCGACGACCTCGCCCGCCTCCTCGGCCACGAGGGAGAGGGCGTCGGCGTCGTCATGACGAAGGCCGCTCACCAACCGGGCCACCACGGCGCCGTGATCGCCGAAGGCATGCCGGTGGATTGCGCTTACCGCGTCATGGTCGTCAGCACGCTCCGCTCGAATGTCCATGCCCGCGAACGGTAGCGGAATCCGAGTCTTGTCGTACAGGTGTTCTATCCTTTGGTTGTGCTCGATGAGTTGGCCACCGCCGATGACGCCGTGGGGGCGTGCGTCGACGCGCCGGTGTGGGCGCTGCCCGAGCCGAAGCTAATCGCTGCGCTCGACGCCGTGCACGGACTGGAGCAGCGGCTGGCGGCAGTCAAGCTGTCGCTGGTGCGCGAGGTCGACGGCCGGGGTACGGCTGTGGCGGCGGGCGCCTCCTCGACCGCGGTGTGGCTGCGCGACCGGCTGCGGCTCACGGTCCCGGCGGCGCGGCGACTGGTGGAAACCGCCGCCGCGGTCGACGCCGCGCCACCGCCGGTGCGTGACGCGCTAGGTGCCGGCTCGGTCACCGCCGAGCAGGCCAGGATCATCGCCGACACCGTCGCCACCGTCGCGCTGCAGGCCGGCGCGCCGGCCGCGGAGACGGCCGTGGGTCTGCTGGTCGACTGGGCCGGCCAGTTCGAAGCGACGCTGCTGCGGCGCCTGGCCACGCGGATCCTCGGCCACGTCGCCCCCGACCTCGCAGACGCCGCCGCGCGGAAGGCGCTGGACGCCGAGGCGGCGCACGCCGAACGGCGCCGCACCCTGCAGCTGTCCGATCTACATGACGGCCGGCTGCGGCTGACTGGCAGCCTCGACGCCGAGACGGGTGCCGTGCTACGCGCCGCGCTGGAACCGCTCACTGCCCCGGCCGGGCCCGGCGACACCCGCAACCCCGGGCAACGCCGCCACGACGCCCTCGCCGAGGTGTGCCGCCTCGCCCTGCGCGCCGGGGAGTTGCCGGAGCATGGCGGGGAGCCGCCACAGATCGTCGTCACCACCGGCTACGACGCTCTGACCGGTGAGCTATCTGCCGGCACCCTCGACACCGGACACACCCTCAGCCCGGACACGGTGCGCCGGCTGGCGTGCGACGCCGGAATCCTGCCTGCCGTCCTTGGCGGCACGAGCCAGGTCCTGGATGTGGGCCGGCAACGCCGCCTGATCGCCGGACCGCTCCGCCGGGCCCTTGTGCTGCGCGACCGGGGCTGCGCCTTCCCCGGCTGCGACCGGCCGCCACGGTGGGCCGACGCCCACCACGTCCGGCACTGGGCCGACGGCGGGCCGACCGCCCTGCACAACGCCGTCCTGCTCTGCCGCCACCACCACCGCCAGGTGCACCACGCCGACTGGGAGGTGCGCATCGCCGCCGACGGACACCCCGAGTTCCTCCCACCCGCCTGGCTCGACCCGGACCGCCGCCCCCGCCGCAACCAATACCACCGACGAACGTGAGGAACGGGCCGGGGCGGGTTTCCGTCCGGGCCACCGCGCATGTTGCCCCGTTCCCCGCGCCTGCCCCGGGCTCGCCGCTCGCGACGCTTCGCAACGCCCGTCGCCAACCCCGCATCGGCCGTCCCCGCACGCCGCGGCGTATCCGCACCCGCCCGCTACACGGAGCGGGCAGACCATTCACTCATCGCTCGGAGCGGGAACGGGTTGCGCAAGTTGGGCGGCGAGCAGAGCCGGCGCCTGGGCCAGCGATGGGCCGTACCACGTGAGATGCCGGCCGGAGACGAGGGCGCAGGGCAGCCCGGGAAACGCTTCCGGGCCATCGTCGGCGGTGAAGGCGTACGGCTCGTCCGGCAGCACGATCAGATCCGGCCGCCGCGAGAGCATGTCGGCCAGCGCCGGGCGGGGATACCGCTCCGCCGCGTCGTCGTACATATTGGTCACGCCCAACCGGCGAAGCAGGTCGCCGGCGAAGGTCCCCGGTCCGAGCACCACCCACGGCCGGCGCCAGACCGGCACCACAGCCCGTCGCGGTAGCGCCCGTCGCGGTAGCGCCGACAACTGCGCCGAGGAGGGATCCGCCGACGACGGCGGCGAGAGTGGCGTCGAGGGTGGCCGCGCCCAGGCTGCGCGGGCTTCCAGCAGCCACGGCGGGTCGACGACGCCCAATCGGGCGAGCATCCGGGCCAGCGAGACCAGCGCCTCGTCCAGGGTGCGCGGAAAGGTCACCCACACCGGTACGCCGGCCGCCCGGAGTGCCTCGACATCCTCGCGCCGGTTCTCTTCCGCGTTGGCGAGCACCAGGTCCGGTTCGGCGGCGAGCACGCGTGGCAGTAAGGGGTACTTCGTACCACCGACGCGGGGCACGCCGAGGTCGGCCGGATGGGTGCAGTAGTCGGTGGCAGCAGTCAGTAGCCCAGGCGCGCTGAGCGCAACGGCCTCGGTCAGCGACGGCACCAGCGACACCACCCGCCGCGGCGGAGCAGCGAGCGGTACGACGGTGCCCAGGTCGTCGGTCAGAGGGTCATCATGCAAAGGTTCGTCATTCAAAGGGTCGTCATTCAAAGGTTCGGCGGTCAGAGATCGGTCACCCGAATGCCCGCGTGCGCCTTGTAGCGCTTGTTGATGGCGATGAGATTGGCGGTCAGCGCCTCTACCTGGTGGGCGTTGCGCAACCGTCCCGCGTAGATGCCGCGCATCCGAGGAATTCGGGCGGCGAGCGCGGCCACCATCCCGACGGCCTCCCGGTCCTCGGCGCAGATCAGCACGTCGAGATCAATGCGCTCGATGTCGGGATCGGCCAGCAGCGGCGCACTCACGTGATTGAACGCGGCACACACCCGCGACTGCGGCAGGAGCGCGGCGGCCTGCTGGGCGGCGCTGCCCTCCTCGACCTGCAGCGGGTAGGGGCCCTGCTTGTCGAAGCCGAGCGGGTTGACGCAGTCGACAACGATCTTGTCGGCCAGCGGCTCGCGTAGTCCGGCGACGGTGTCGGCATGACCGGCCCACGGCACCGCGATGACGACGATGTCGGACCGCGCCGCCACGTCGGCGTTGGCACCCCCGGAGACGCCACCATCCCCCGCGACGCCATCCCCCGCGACGCCAGGCAGCAGCGCCACGCCAGGCAGCAGCGCCACGCCAGGCAGCGCCGCGATCTCCCGTGCGGCATCCGCCGCCCGCTCGGCCGAGCGCGAACCAATCAGAATGCGCTGGCCGGCCCGCGCGAGGCGGTATGCGAGCCCCCTGCCCTGGTCCCCGGTACCGCCGATGATCCCTACGGTCAACCCGGACACATCGGGCAGTGCACTCGCGTCGTAAGCCATGCCGCCATCCTTACAAACGCCCGAACGGGACCGGGCGGTGACCGGGTCAGGCCGGCACGGCGAACAGTACGCGGCGAGCCGTCGGGTCGGCTGTCATCAGGCGTACCGGAACGCGCTCCCCCAGCGGCAGGTCCCCTTCGCATCGTGCCCGCACGGGCGGATCGTCCAGCGCGACCATGCCCCCGGGCTGCCGGGAGTTGCTGGAGTCCTTCGGTGGAGCGTCTACGTCGAGCACCGTCGCCTCGAACGTTTCGCCGACCCGACCGCTGAGCAGCACCGCCTCGGCCAACTCGATGGCGCCTCGCTCGGCCGCCGAGGCGAGCCGGTCGCTGCCGGCCATCACGTCGGGCAGCCGGGGCAGCGCCTCCCGTACGCCGTTGGGGACCGGCTCCCCGGCGTGCAGCGCCAGGCACACCTCTGTGGCGTACCGGTCGGCAAGCCGCCGCAGTGGTGCGGTGACGTGGGCGTACGGGGCGGCGACGCCGCCATGCTCCGGATCGTCCGGGACCGCGCCGTCGAACGCCGTGTAGCGGGCATTGCGCAGGAGCTCGGCGGCCTGGTCGAGGAAGGCGGCGTGCCGTGGGTGGGCCGGCTCGACCGTCGTCAGCACCTGTCCCAGTTGAGCGTTCGCCGGCCAGTCCACACCCAGACCGGTGGCAGCGACGCGCAGCCGCTGTACGGCCTGCGGGTCCGGTGCCGCCATCGTCCGCAGCAGACCCACCCCGCCCTTGATCATTATTGCGGCGGCGGCCATGCCGGTGAGCAGGGAGATCTGGGCGTTGTGGTCTTCGGCCTGGACCGGCGGACGCAGCACGAGCCGCCAACCGTCGCCGGCCGGTTCAACCTCCTGCTCGGGCAACGGCAGGTTGATCGCTCCTCGGGCGATCCCGCGGTCCCGTAACAGCGCACCGATCTCGGGAAGCAGGGCGATGGGCTCGGCCGCCCGGCCGGTGTCGAACGCCGCCTGGACACCGATGTAGTCCAGCTTCGCGCGGCTGCGAACGACGGCCCGTTCCAGCCGTACGTCGGTTGTGGCCCCGTCGGTGTCCAGGTCGATGGTCCACAACACGGCGCGGCGCTCGACATCGGGAAGCAGGCTCGCCGCACCTTCGCTCAGCTCCCGCGGATGCAGTGGCACGTTGCCATCGGGCAGGTAGACGGTCTCCCCCCGGCGCCAGGTCTCACGCTCGAGTTCCCCCCCGGGCGCAACGTACGCCGACAGGTCGGCAATGGCGTACAGCACCCGGTATCCGCCGCCGGCGCGCCGGCGGAGGCACATCGCCTGGTCCAGGTCACGCGACTCCGCGGGGTCGACGGTGACCAACGGGATGTCGGTCCGGTCGACCGCCCTCCGGTCGGTCGCTCGGTGTGCTGCCGGATACGTCGCCTGGTGTCCCAGTGCGGCAGCCACCTCATCGGCCTCACGCTGCGCCGCGGGCGGAAACCGCTCCGGCAGTCCCAGCTCGCGGCGCAGCGGACCGAAGTCGATTCGGGGCGCGACCACACGGCGGATCACCACCGCTCTTTCCTACCAGGTCGGGCCCGTTCCGGCAGGGCGGGGCGACAGGGCGGGGCGGGACGCGGGTCAGCCGGCTCGTTTCGCGGTGTTCCGGACGGACTTCGTCGCCGCGGTCCGGCGCGCCGCGGCCTTCGCGGCAGTTCCCTTGGTGGCCCTTGATGTCCGCCGGCCAGCCGTTTGGGCCACCGCCCGCTTGGCCGCCACCGTGGCACTCGTCTTGGCCGGAGTCCGCCGGGAGACCGCTTCCTTGGCCGTGACTGTCCTGCGGGTGTTACTGGGCCGGGTGGTCGTAACCTTCTTGACGGTCTTCTTGGCTGTCGCCTTGGGGGCGGCCTTTTTGGCCACGGCTTGCTTGGTGGTCGCCTTCCGCGCGGTGACCGCCTCGGCTGTGGTCGGCTTCCGGACAGGCGCCCGCTTCGCTGGCGCCTGCTTCACCGCCGGCTTGCGCGGCGGGGCCTTCTTGGCAAGCGTCGTGCGCGCCGGCGCCTTCCTCGCAGCTGCCTTACGCGCAGCTGCCTTCTTCGCCGGTGCTTTCTTCGCCGGTGCTTTCTTCGCCGGAACTGCCTTCTTTGCTGCCGCCGCTCGCTTCGCGGGAGCCTTCTTGGCCGCCGTCACCTTCTTAGCCGGAGCCTTCTTCGCCGCGGCCGCCCGCTTCGCGGGAGCCTTCTTCGCGGCCGTCACCCTCTTGGCCGTCACCCTCTTGGCCGTCACCTTCTTGGCCGCCGTCACCTTCTTGGCCGGAGCCTTCTTCGCCGCGGCCGCTCGCTTGGCCGGAGCCTTCTTGGCTGCCGCTTTCGTCGTGGTCTTCTTTGCTGCCGCGCGTTTCGCGGTTGGTCGAGTGGTGGCCCTGTTGCCTGCGGCCATGTGGATGCCTCCTTGCGGACATGCTCGCGGGTCAGCGACGCTGTAAACCTCGAGCACCTCGACGCCGGCTCTTGCCGGGCCGGACTAGCTCTCCTCCCCGGCCCAGCGGGCGTCTTCCGCATCCCACGCCGCGTTGCGCTCCTGCACCCGCTGCAGCGCGTTCTCGGCGTCGGCGGCTGTCGGGTACGGACCGAGGACGTGCACCGCCGCGCACACGTTCTTGTCGGTTTCGACCCGGTGGTGCCGCGTGCACCAGAAGTACTCGGCACCACGTCCGCTGTCGCTCATGGGATCACTGTGCACCCACAAACCACCAGGCGCTACCGTTTCGCCCAAAATGGCGGAGCACCTCCACAGTAGACCCCTTCGGGGCAATGGACGCGCAATCGGCGGCAACCGCGGAAACGGCGGCGAACGCGGAGTCAGATGCATCCGGAAGAACCCGGGACCGGACGAACGCGAATCGGGAGGGGTGGACCGGGTAAGCCGCCTTAGCCGGAGACGGAGGAGGCGACATGACCACCGAAGCACCGGACTATCTGTCACCCGCCAGTGGCGCCGTGCTCACTCACCTGCTCATCGTGCGCGACGTGGGCCGCTCCCGAGAGTTCTACCAGCGGGTCCTGGGCGCCGAACTGGTCCGCGAGCGGGAGCCCTGCATCCTCCGCTTTCACAACAGTTACATCGTCATCAACTCGGAAGGCGGGCCGACCGACGACAAGCCGGCTGTACGAGCCGAAGCGCCGGCCGACGCGAGCACGTTGAGCAGCGCCATGAACATCCGGGTGGACGACGTCTTTGGCATCTATGAACAGTGGCGCGCTCGCGGCGGCGAGTTTCTGACCGAGCCCAAGGACCACGGTGTGGAGATCCGCTGCTACCTCCGCGACCCTGACAACTACCTCATCGAGGTGGGACAGGCGACCGGGGCGAAACAGTGGGCGGTCTAGAAGCAGAGCGCGGTGGGCGGGCAAGCCCCCGGTGGCGCGCCTACTAACGGCGACCCATCGGTCATAGCACCACGGCCCGTTGCTTGCTGCCATCGCACATGCCAGCGCCAACGCACATGCCAGCGCCAACGCACATGCCGGCGCCAACGCACATGCCAGCCCAGCCGCCCGTCGTGGTCAGCCGAACGGACCGGCCAGAATCCGCTCCCGAGCCGCGTCCACTCCACCGCGCCACCAGCCCATGGCCTCGATCCACCACGTCAGGCCGGCCGCGGCGTACGGTGCGATGAGCCGCGCGGCGTTGTCCGGCGATGTCCAGCCTTCGAGCCCGATGTCGAACCCGTCCAGCGACCCCCGCTCGGCCGCGACGAACCGCACCGCGTCGGCGAAATCATCGACCGGCACCGGAACGCTCCGGCCCCCGCTGGCGAACGTCGCCACCACGCCGTCCCAGCGGGCAGAGCGGCGAAAGCCCGGACGGTTGGGCCACCGGCCGGCGCACCAGACGGGTATGCGCGGCCGCTGTACCGGTGTCGGAAGCATCCGCACCCGTTTGCCGGAAGGCATGGCTACCTCGTGGCCCGACCACAGCGCCGACAGGTGCTCCAGCGATTCGTCAAGCCGCTTGCCGCGCGCCCGAAGGTCGGGGTCTTCACCGAAGGCGGCGTACTCGATGTCCATCGAGCCGATGGCCGCCCCGAAGACAAGGCGGCCGCCGGAGAGCGTGTCGAGCGTGACGGTCTCCCGGGCCACGGTCTGCACCCGCCGTCGAGGAAGAGCCGTCATCAGCACGCCGAGTCGGACCCGTGACGTTCGGGCGGCGATCGCGGATGCGACGACGACGGGGTTCACAACTGGCCAGTCCGGCTCGTGGTAGAGCAGGTGATCCCACAGGAAGACGCCATCCCACCCCCGTTCCTCAGCCGCGACAGCCAGCTCGACCAAGGTTCGAGGATCGGCGAAGGGTCCGACGTTGGGCAGACCGACAGCGTGCCGGGGCATCGGGCAACCATAGCCACGGTGCCGCATCAGGCGACGTTGGGACCCACTCGGAAGGCGCTTGAAGCGCGCCTCCCGGGCGCTGGAACCGTGACGTGGTGGGCGACGGACGAGTCGGCCTGTACGCCGGATTCTGTGCCGGCGGCACCGTTACCGGTGCGCCGGCGGCGGCCATCCATCTCGGCCTGCCGTCGCCGGCAGGCTCCAGCGGCCTACCCGCAGGCATCGGACGGGCAATCCTCGAACGCCTGCGCGGACCATCACCTCGCGGCGAGGGCCCTTCTTGGCCTTGCTCCGGGTGGGGTTTACCGAGCCATCCCGGTCACCCGGGATGCTGGTGGGCTCTTACCCCACCGTTTCACCCTTACCGGGCCGTTTGGGCCCGGCGGTCTGTTTTCTGTGGCACTGTCCCGCGGGTCGCCCCGGGTTGCCGTTAACAACCACCCTGCCCTGTGGAGTCCGGACGTTCCTCGGCGGCGGGCACAGGGCCCGCACGACGCGGCCGCCCAGCCGACTCGTCCGTCGCCGGTCAGTCTAAGCAACGCACCGGCTCCCCACAGACTTCCCCGGGGGGTCGGCCTCGCAGCCATGCCGGCCGCGGACCCTACGTGGCGGACCCGACGTGGCGGACCCGACGTGGCGGACCGGGACGTACTAGCCTCGGCTCACTATGGATCTTCCCGATGCGCTGCTCCTGCTCGGCGCCGGCCTGGGCGCCGGCACGGTCAACGCGGTCGCCGGTGGCGGCTCGCTGATCACCTTCCCGGCGCTCATCGCGATCGGGCTGGCTCCCGTACCCGCCAACGTCAGCAACTCGATCGCCGTCTGTCCCGGCTACCTGTCCAGCGTCGCGGGCAGCTGGCGAGATCTGCCGCCCCGACGAGGGCTGCTGTCGCTGGTGCCCACCGCCGTTCTGGGTACGGCGGCCGGCTGCGCCCTGCTGCTGGCCACGCCGGCGCGAGCATTCGAACTGGTGGTTCCGTTCCTCGTGCTCGGCGCCACGGCGGTGCTGGCCTTCCAGGATCAGCTGCGCCGCCTGGTCGGGCATCCGCGCGATCTCAGCCACCGCCGCCGAACCCTCGCCCTGCAGGCCATGGTCGCGCTCGGCTCGGTGTACGGCGGCTACTTCGGTGCCGCCCTCGGCGTCATGCTGGTCGCCGGACTCGCCTTGGTGCTGGACGCCACGCTCGCCCGGGTCAGCGCGATCAAGAATTTCCTCTCCGCGGTTGTCGGCCTGACGACGGTCTCCATCTTCGCGCTTTTCGGACCCGTCAACTGGGCCGCGGTAGCCGTGCTGGTGCCCGCCACCATCACCGGCGGTTACGCCGGCGCACGACTCGTCCGCCGGCTGCCTTCCGCGGCGCTGCGGGCCATGATCGTCGGATTCGGTACGGTGATCGGCCTGTTGCTGCTCTACCGGGCCCTGGCCTGAACCCAAAATTCGGACTTAGACGAGCTCGCCGATGTGCTCTTCGGGCGCGCCCTCCGCCGAGCGGGCGGCCCGGTTCCAGCGGGCCCACCGCACCCGCTCGCCGTACCCGGCCGCCATGAGGTGGGCGAACGCCAGGTAGACGAGTACCCCAGCGGCCAGCACTCCGAAGCCGACCCAGAACGGCAGCGCGAGACCGTGCTCGGCCAGCTTCCCGGAGATGATCGGCGCCGGGGCGGCGGCACCCCAGCGGACGAGGTTGAAGGCGCCGGTGGCCACCCGCCGGTCGGCCGAACCGAGACCCAGGGCGAGGTCGGTGAGGTTGGCGTTGGCCAAGCCCATGCACAGCCCGGCGAGCACCAGCACCACCAGGGCTTCGGCCGTGCTGGTCGAGGTCGCGAACAGCACCATGCAGGTCAGTAGGCCGCCGATGGCCACGCCGACCGTCTGCACCGCGCCGATCCGGTGAGCCAGCCGGTGGCCGAGCACGAGGATGCCCGTGGCCAGGCCCAGGCCCCAGCCGGTGAACGCGAAACCCAGCGGTACGACGTCCAGATGCAGGAACAGCGGCGTGTAGCCGAGGACGACGAAGAACACGAAGTTGTACGCCGCCGTGACCACGCACAGCGCGATGAACGCGGGCCGGCGGTACGTGGCGAAGACCTGACCGAGGCGGACCGGTGCCTGCCGGTTGGCCGGCTCGCGCAGCAGGCGGGCGGCGACCACGAGCGCGAGCACCATGAAGACGCCACAGACGAAGAACGGCAGGCGCCAGCTCACCTCGCCGAGCAGGCCGCCGAGCAGCGGGCCGACGGCGAAGCCGAGCCCGAGCGCGGTCTCGAAGAGCCCGACCACCCATTCGCGGTCGTTCGCGAGGTTGACCAGCACCACCATGGCGGTGGCGAAGAACATGGCGTTGCCCAGGCCCCAGACGCCCCGCAGCACCGAGAGCTGCACGATGTTGTTGCTGAACGACGCGAGGATCGCGGCCAGCCCGACGATCGACACACTGGCGATCAGCACCGGCTTGAAGCCGAACCGGCCACTGGCCAGCGTGGCCGGGATCATGCCGAGCGCCATCACGGCGATGTACGCGGTGAACAGCAGTTCCACCTGCCAGGCGGTGACGCCGATCGCCGCGCCGATCGCCGGCAGGATCGGGTCGACCACGGCGATGCCCGCGATGGCGAGAAACGCCACCAGTGTGGTGGCGTAAATGGCACTGCGGTTGGGTTCCGATCGCCGGTCCACGCGCTGCCCTCCAGAAGGCTGTATCGTACAGATATTTTGGTTGTATCATACAGCTATGGCGGAGAACGAGAAGACGCTGGGACGCATCGAGACCCAGATCGCATCCCTGATGCGACTCGGTGAGGCGACCCAACGCGGCAGCGCCTCCGCCGGGGAGCACCGGGCGCTCGACCGCGCGGCGTACGTGTTGCTGCGCCGTCTCGCCGAGGCCGGACCGCAGAACGTGTCGGCGCTGGCGGCACACCTGAATCTCGACGGCTCGACCGTGACCCGCCAGGTGTCGGCCATGCAGCGGGACGGCCTCGTGAACCGCGAGCCGGACCCGATGGACGGACGCGGGACCGTCGTCTCGGCCACGGGCCTGGGGTTGCAGCGGGTGGCTACCGTTCAGGCCGCCCGTACCCGGCTGTACGGGCAGATCCTGACGCAGTGGTCGGAAGCCGACCGGAAGACGCTGGCCGCGCTGCTGGAACGGCTCAATGACGCGCTCGGCGCGCACGTGCAGCGGCGCTGAGTCAGCGGACAGCCCCCGCGATGCCGACGGGCCTCGCTCCGGCCGGCTTCGCCGGCCGGAGCGGGGCCCGGCACATGAGATGCGGCTACGCCACAGATTCTCGGGCGGAGTCGGCGTCGCGGGCCCGGCCGGGGGTGACCCGCGGGTCGCCTTCGTCGGCGAAGTAGTCGTCCGGCGTGGTGCCGTCGGTGCCCTCGGGCACCCGGGCCGCCCGCAGGATCAGGGTGAGCAGCACCGCGACCAGCAGGTTGACCGCCACGGCGACGAGACCTACGTAGATGGTCCACTTGGTGTCGAAGCCGAACTTCTCCAGCGGGAAGTTCGATCCGCCGAAGTGCTCCCGCTTCGTGTTTAGGTTGGGGATCTGGTAGAGCATCCACATGCCCAGCGCCATGCCGGCCACCCAGCCGGCGATCAGCGCGCCGCGGTGGAACCACCGGGTGTAGAGGCCGAGCGCCACCGACGGCAACGTCTGCAGGATGATGACGCCGCCGATGAGCTGCAGGTCGATGGCGTACTGCGGATTCACGAAGATGACGAACGCCAGGGCGCCGAGCTTGACCACCAACGACGTGATCTTGGAGACGTTGGCCTCCTGCTGCGGAGTCGCGTTCCGGCTGAGGTACTCCTTGTAGATGTTGCGGGTGAACAGGTTGGCGGCTGCGATCGACATGATCGCCGCCGGCACCAGGGCACCGATGCCGATGGCCGCGTACGCCACGCCGGCGAACCAGTCGGGGAACTGCTGGTCGAAGAGCAGCGGCACGACGGTGTTGCCGTCCACGGTGCCCTTGGTTGCGCCCGGCAGCGGCTTGACCCCCGACTTGATGGCCATGAAGCCCAGCAGCGCGATCAGCCCGAGCAGCAGGCTGTACGCCGGCAGCGCGGACATGTTCCGCTTGATCACGTCCCGGTTCCGGCTGGCCAGCACGCCGGTGATGCTGTGCGGGTAGAGGAACAGAGCCAGGGCCGAGCCCAGCGCCAACGAGATGTAGTAGATCTGGTTGTTGGCGTTGAGCAGGAGGCCGTCGGTGGCGGCCGGCGATTTCTCGAACTTCGCGCTCGCGGCGTCGAAGATCGACCCCCAACCGCCCAGCTTGTACGGCACGTAGATGATCGCCACCAGGATCACGATGTAGATCAATGTGTCCTTGACGAAGGCGATCAGCGCCGGCGCCCGCAGTCCAGACTGGTACGTGTAAGCGGCCAGGATCGCGAACGCGATGATGATGGGCAGGTGCCGGGCGAGTGCGCTCTCCCCGGTGACCCCCATCGTCTTGAGCACCGCTTCGATGCCGACCAGTTGTAGCGCGATGTACGGCATGGTGGCCACGATCCCGGTGATCGCGACGATCAACGCCAGCGTCGGCGAGCCGAACCGGGTCCGGACGAAGTCCGCCGGGGTGACGAAGCCGTGCCGGTGCGAGACCGACCACAGCCGGACCAGCACCAGGAACACCAGCGGATAGATGATGATCGTGTACGGCACGGCGAAGAACCCGGTCGCGCCGGCGCCGAAGATCAGCGCTGGTACGGCCACGAAGGTGTACGCCGTGTAGAGGTCACCGCCGATCAGGAACCAGGTGATCCAGCCGCCGAAGCTGCGGCCGCCGAGTCCCCACTCGTCGAGGTGTGCCATGTCGTTTGGCGCCCGCCACCGCGCAGCTACGAAGCCCATGACGCTGACCAGCAGGAACAGGACGGCGAAGATGATGATCTCGGTGAGATGGTCCTTCCACATCGCCACTCACCTCCGCTTCTTGGTCATCTGGTACACGAGCGTGGTCGTACCGACGCCGAGCACAATGAACGCGAGTTGCAACCAGTAGAACGTCGGGAAGCCGAACAGCCGCGGCGCGTCCCTGTTGAACAGCGGCGTGATCAGCGGCACGACGATCGGCACGAAGAGCAGCCAGTTCCACGGATTGCGGTCCTTCGCCTCAACGACGGCCGTCTCCGCGGGCTCGGGATCAACCGCCCGCCGCGGCTCCTCCGCATGGGGTTCGCTCATCTGCCACACCTCCCAAAGCCGTAGATCGAGTGGAACGGCCGGAGGTTATCGACGCTGTGACGCCACTCACGGCGTTCGGTGACCAGCGGTGCGCCGAACGGCAGGCCGGCTGCGCCGAGCGGCGGCTACGCGGCGGCTATGCGGCGGCTATGCGGCGGCCAGATGAGCGGTGTCGTTCACGGTCCGCACGGCCACCCCGCCGTCCGGCCAGACGTCAACGATGGACAGCCCGCCGGGGTCGAGGTAGAGCCGGTACAGCAGGGCGTCGTCCGCGGCGAGGGCGTCCCGCAGCAGCAGTTTCAGCGGCGAGACGTGCGAGACCACCGCGACCACGCCAGCACCGTATGTCCTCAGCAATGCCGTCCAGGCCCGCCGGACCCGCGTGCCGACCGCCGCGAACGACTCGCCGTCCGGCGGGGCCACGCTGGTCGAGGCCAGCCACGCGGCCATCTCGGCCGGCCAGCGGCTACGCACCTCGGCGAAGGTGTGCCCCTCCCAGGCACCGAAGTCGCACTCGATCAGGTCGGGCTCGACCACCACCGGCGCTCCCCCGGCCGCCGTAGCGACGGCCTCGGCGGTCACCGTGCACCGCCGCAACGGTGAGGTGACCACCGCGGAAAGCGACGGCGCCAGCGACGCCACCCGGGCCGCTGTCGCCTGCGCCTGGGCCAGCCCGCGGGCCGACAGGGGCACGTCGCCGCGACCGGAGTAGCGGCCCTGCGCGGTCAGGTCGGTCTCTCCGTGCCGAATCAGCAGCAGGCGGGGGGCGGGGGGCGCCACGCGTGGCTCCCAG
>DASVMV010000031.1:0-2038 GCA_036384155.1 Micromonosporaceae bacterium | reverse complement strand
GCGCCGGCCCCCAAGAGCGACAGCCGAGCCGGACCCGCCGGCCGGCGCCTCCGGGCCGACGTGCGGCGAACCCCGTCGTCTCTCACGACCCGCTCCTCCGTCCGGCCGCGCCGCGCCCCCCGCGTTTCCGCTCCACGCGATTCCTCGGTCTGGGCGGGATAAACCGCCCGCCGGTCCGCAATCGCACCCGCCCGGCGGCCCGGGACCGCTCACGCGGCCCGCTCCCGCGCCGCGCACCGGGATCGCGCACCGGGATCGCTCACCGAGGGAAAAGAGTGAAGGTCGGGGGCGCTGTGCCGCTCGGCGGGACGCCGTAGTGCCGCAGGGTGAAGGCCATCATCTCGCGGAACGCCGGGGCCGCGATGGCGCCACCGCCGCCACCCGGCGTGTGTGCGAAGATCGCGATCACGTACCGCGGGCTGTCCGCCGGTGCCATGCCGATGAACGACGCGACCTCGCCGGGGACGTACCGTCCGTCGACCACGCGAGCGCCGGTTCCGGTCTTGCCGGCGACCCGGTAGCCGGCGATCGCGGCTTCGGTCCCCGTCGCGTCGGGAACGGCGACCACCGCCTCCAGGATCGTGCGCAGCGCCGCCGCATTGGCCGGTGAGATCACCCGCCGGGTCTGCGGTGGCTTGATCGGGATCCGCGAGCCGTCCGGTGCGATGACCTCCCGCACCAGGTGCGGCTGGACCCACGTCCCGTCGTTGGCGATCGCCGCGTACGCGGCGGCCATCTGTAGCGGCGTGACGTCCACGCTGTACCCGATCGGAATCGACCCGTGCGACGAGTCGCTCCAGTCCTTCGGTTCCAGCACCCGGCCCTTGGCCTCGCCCGGAACGCCTTCGCCGGTGGCCTGTCCGAGGCCGAACCGGAGCTGGTAGTCGTACAGCCGTTGGGCACCGAGCGCGTCGGCCACCTTGATCGTCCCCACGTTGGACGAGTAGGCCAGGATGCAGGGCAGGGTCACGCGGGTGCCGGCCGGCCGCGGATGAACATCGGGGATCGTGGTATCGCCCTTGCGGATCGCGGGGCCGATCACGACCGTCGAGTCCGGCCGGACCACGCCCTCCTCGAGCGCGGCGCCGAAGACGATTGCCTTGTGCACCGAGCCCGGGTCGACGACGAAGCTGGTGGCCGCGTCCTCCCGATCGGTCGGCTTGCTCTTCTCCCAGTCGGCCGCGTCGTACGTCGGGTGACTGGCCTGGGCCAGCACCTCGCCGGTACGCACATCGATGACGACCGCAGCGGCGGTGCTGCCCTTGTACTTGCGGGCCGTCGTGCTGAGCATGCGCTGCACCTCGTACTGGAGATCCCGGTCGATCGTCAGCTGCAGGGAGCTGCCCGGCCGGGGCGGGGTCTCGTGGCGGTACCCACCCGGAATCTCCTTGGCCAGGGCGCCCTTACCGATCTCGACGACCCGTTCGCCGTTGATCCCCCGCAGGGTCTCGTCGTAGCGCGCCTCGATGCCCTCCAGCCCGCCGAGGTCCGAGCCGGTGAAGCCGATGAGGTTGGCCGCCAGGTCGCCGCCCGGCACCTCGCGCCGCTCGTCACGGTCCACGCCGATGCCGGCAATGTTGAGCGCCGCGATCCGCTTGGCCACGTCCACGTCGACGCCCCGCGCGAGCCACTCGAATCGGGACGGGTTGCCGTCCGGTCGCTTCTGCTTGACCAGGCGCGGAAGAAGTTCGGAGCGGGCGATGCCGAGTAGCGGGGACAGCTTGTCCGCCGTGGCGGCAGGGTCGTCGACCAGCTCCGGGTCGGCGTACACGTACCGCGCCTCGACGCTGTGCGCCAGCACCGCGCCGGACCGGTCGTAGATCGCGCCGCGCGGGGCCGGCAGCACGATCGGGCGGCTCAGCCGGTCCTGCAGGCCGGCGCCCGCATACGCCGCCGGCGTTTCGATGACCTGGAACGCGACCAGCCGGACGCCGATGGTGGCGAACATGGCCAGCGCGAGCAGCGTGCTGAGCCGCAGCCGGCGCCGCGGATTGGCCAGGCGGGGCGGCCGCCGGAGCCGCCGGCGCCGCGCGGCGGC
>DASVMV010000030.1:0-3861 GCA_036384155.1 Micromonosporaceae bacterium | reverse complement strand
CCCGCTGACCGCCCATGCGGCGTGGCCCGCCCGACCGCGCCGGGCCACGCCGACCCCGGCCGGTCAGTAGTAGAGCACCGTCGTCGTACGCGTGGTGCTGTTCCAGATGATCGCGCCGTGCTGGAAGTTGCTGCGCCTACCGCCCGATACGACGTACTCGTCGCTGACCGGCAGGCCCAGCCGGCTGCCCGTGCCACCCAGGCTCAGGTAGCGGGCCAGGATCGCGCCGTGCACCTCGTGTGCGCCCGCGGTTGCCGACCAGTAGACGTTGCCGCCCTGGAACTGGGAGGCCCTTCCGCCCGTGACGGCGACCTCGTCACTGAGCGGGTAGCCGAGGAAACCGCGTTCCCACCCCAGCGACGCCCACTTGGTCCGGATGGCGCCGTGCGCCTCATGGGCGCCGGTCGCGGACGTCCAGAAGATCGACCCGTACTGGAAGTGGTTGTACCTGCCGCCGTTCGCCGCCGGCAGTTCATCGGTGGTCGGGAAGCGCAGGAACGAGTTGACCGTGCCCAGCGAGCGGTACTTGGTCAGGATGGCGCCGTACACGTAAACCGTGGCGGCGCCGCTGCGCCAGTAGATCCGGCCCTGCTGGAACCACTGCACGGCGGTGCCGGACACCGTGGCGACCATCTCCGCCGTGGTGGGCGCGCCGAACTTCGAGCGGGGGCCGCCGAACGCGAGGTACGTGGCTCGGATGGCGGTGCGGGTCACCGCCTGTTGCGGGCTGACGAAGCCGTACCCCTTGCTGCGCAGCTTGTTGATGGTGGCCTGCAGGTTGGCCGGGTCGCTGGAGGGAGCGCTGACGTGCATGACGATGATCGCCCCCGGCACGGTGTACGCGTCGATCCGCGAGCTGATCACCGACCAGGGATTCGCCAGGTACCCCGTGGTGTCGAAGGTCCAGTCGAAGTTGATGTAGTAACCGCGCAGCGCGAGGTCCCGATTGATGCCCGGGTCGAGGTAGCCGGCGCGGTACGGCGTACGGAACCATCCGGCCGCGGTTAGCCCGAGGCTGCGGTAAACCGCCTCCGCTCGGTCGAGCTGGTACCAGCGCTGGGCCTGCGTCAGGTTGAGGAAGTTCGGGTGGCTGTAGCTGTGGTTGATGAGCTTGTGACCAGCCGCCACGATCGCTTTCGTCTCGGTCGGGTTCGCCTCGGCGAACCGCCCGGTCAGCCCGAAACCGGCGGTAATCCCATTGACCCGCAGGACCTCCAGAACCTTCGTCACGTTCGCCTTGGTCACCGTGTTGTTGGACGTCGGCCAGTCGGAGTCGAACGTCAACGTGACGACCTTGGAGGTGTCGTACCCGCGGGTAAAGACCGCGGCCCGGTAGGGGGCGCTGTCCGCTGCCTGCGCGGACGGCGCGACGATCGCCCCGACGGCGGCCAACAGCGTGACCACCACAGCGACTATGCCGCTACGCACCACCGCCCGCCGGCCTCCTGGCTTTCGGATTGATGACCACGAGCCGTTCATCGGGCTCACCTCCCCGGGCTCAGGGCGTGCTTGCCCGCTTTGCCCTGATGATGACTACGGTCCCTCCCCGAGGTGAGCCGGTTCAGGGCCGGAAGGCCCGTTTTTGGCGGAAGAATGGCGCTCCGAAGTAGACGGACCGGATCGTTGCCGCCGGTCGCGGCCTGTCGCATCTGGACCGCGACCGGCCGCGTCGTCAGGCGGTCGTACCGGCGAAGGCGGCGTCGAGGATCTCCAGGCCGCGGTGAAGCTCGTCGTCGGAGATGACCAGGGGAGGCAGGAACCGCAGCACATTGCCGTACGTGCCGCAGGTCAGGGTGAGCAGGCCGGCTCGGTGGCACGCCGCGGAAACGGCCGACGTGGCGAGCGGATCGGCGTTCAACGTGCCGGGCTGGACGAGTTCGAGGGCGAGCATCGCGCCCCGGCCGCGGACCTCGGCAACCCGGTCGTCCCGCTCGGCGATGGCGCGCAGCCGCGGCACCATCACCGACTCGATCCGCCGCGCCGCGCCGGCCAGGTCGAGCTCGTGCATGGTCTCGATGGCCGCGAGCGCCGCCGCACAGGCGATCGGGTTGCCGCCGTACGTCCCGCCCAGCCCGCCGACGTGCACCGCGTCCATTAGCTCCGCCCGCCCGGTCACCGCGGCCAGGGGGAGCCCGCCGGCGATCCCCTTGGCCAACGCGATCAGGTCCGGTTCGACTCCCTCGTGCGCGCAGGCGAACCAGTCGCCGGTCCGGCAGAACCCGGTCTGGATCTCGTCGGCCACGAAGACCGCTCCGGCCGCTGTCGCCCACTCGCGCAACGCCGGCAGGAAACCCGGAGCGGGTACGACGAAACCGCCCTCGCCCTGGATCGGTTCGATCAGCACGGCAGCCACGTTCTCCGCGCCGACCTGCTTGTCGATCATTTCGACCGCCCGGGCGGCCGCGGCGGGCCCGGACAGGCCACCGTCGCGCAGCGGGTACGACATCGGCACCCGGTAGATCTCCCCGGCGAACGGACCGAACCGGTGCTTGTACGGCATGTTCTTCGCGGTCCGCGCCATCGTCAGGTTGGTTCGCCCGTGGTACGCGTGGTCGAAGACCACCACCGCCGGCCGCCCGGTGGCGTGCCGGGCGATCTTCACCGCGTTCTCCACCGCCTCGGCGCCCGAGTTGAACAGGGCCGAGCGCTTGTCGAACCCGCCCGGCGTGACCAAGTTCAGCTGCTCGCAGACGGCCACGTACGACTCGTACGGCGCGACCATGAAGCAGGTGTGGGTGAACCGCTCGACCTGCGCGCGCACCGCCTCGACCACCCGCGGCGCCGAGTTTCCGACGCTGGTCACCGCGATGCCCGCGGCGAAGTCGATCCACTCCCGGCCGTCGACGTCGAGGATGCGGCCACCGCCGGCCCGGTCCACGTACGACGAAATGACGCTGCCAACGCCGCGGGCCACGGCCGCCGTACGCCGCTTGTGCAGCTCCTCAGACGATGCCATCACTGTGCCTTCCTCGTTCGCGACTGCGGGGCTCGCTCGCTGCGCTCGCTCACTCCCGCGCTCACCCCTACCCCTCGATGTTGTGCATGACGTGCTTGATCCGGGTGTAGTCCTCGAGGCTGTAGACCGAGAGGTCCTTGCCGTGCCCCGAGTGCTTGAAGCCGCCGTGCGGCATTTCGGAGATGAACGGGATGTGGGTGTTCACCCAGACGCAGCCGAAGTCCAGCCGTCGGGTCATCCGCATCGCCCGGCCGTGGTCCTTGGTCCAGACCGAGGCCGACAGGCCGTACTCGACGCCATTGGCCCAGCGCACCGCCTCGTCCTCGGCGGAGAAGCGCTGCACCGTGATGACCGGCCCGAAGACCTCCTGCTGGATGACCTCGTCCGCCTGCCGTACCCCGGAGACGACCGTGGGCGCGTAGAAGTAGCCGCGCTCGCCCAGTTGCGAGCCGCCGGTCTCGATCTTCGCGTGGTCCGGCAGCCGGTCCACGAAGCCGCGCACCCGGGCCAGTTGGTTCGCGTTGTTCAGCGGGCCGTAGAGCACGTCCTCGTCGTCCGGCAGACCGGTCTTGGTGTTGCGGGCCTGGTCGGCGAGGGCGCCGACGATGTCGTCGTAGATGCCGGGCCCGGTGAGCACCCGGGTGGCGGCGGTGCAGTCCTGGCCGGCGTTGAAGTAGCCGCCGACGGCGATCGCCTCGGCTGCCGCGGCGATGTCCGCGTCATCGAAGATCACCACCGGCGCCTTGCCGCCCAGTTCCAGGTGGGTCCGCTTGAGATCGGGCGCGGCCGCTGCGGCGACCTCCATACCAGCCCGGGTCGAGCCCGTGATCGACACCAGCTGCGGGGTCGGGTGCGAGACGAGGGCGCGACCGGTGTCCCGGTTACCGCAGACCACGTTGAACACT
>DASVMV010000029.1:0-23047 GCA_036384155.1 Micromonosporaceae bacterium | reverse complement strand
AAGCGTGGCGGCGACCCCGGCCGTGAGCACGCAGGCGACGACGCTGGCGGCGCCCACGGCGACATAGCCGCCGGCCGCGAAGGCCGGACCGGCCGCGGACATGGCCAGCATGACCCCGACGAGACCGGCGGAGGTGGCCCGGCCGACCGTCCGGGCGTACCGGTCGGCCCGCCCGAGCCGGTCGAGTTCCTCGTACGTCAGCGCCTCGAATGCCCCGGACTGCAGTGCACCCTTGGCGCCCCAGAGCACGAAACCGGCGGCGAACGCCCAGTAGGACGGGGCAGCGATCCAGAGGCCGTAACCGAGAGCGGTCAGGAGCGGGCCGACGCCCAGCAGCATCCGCCGCGACACGGCGTCGGCCCATACGCCGGAGGGAACCTCCAGCAGGAAGCCGGTCACCGACCAGATGACGAACAGCGAGGAGATCTGGGCAGTGGACAGCCCGGTGTCGGCGAACAGGAGGGCGTACACCGGGTAGAGCAGGACGAAATCGTCCAGAAGGGCGTACGCGTACAGCTTGGCGGCCAGCCGCTTCGCGCCGGTGTCAGCGACGCGCGCAGGTGAGGTGAGCATGAAGCCTTCCGTGGGGGATGGGAGCGGACCGGGGGCGGCTGGCCCATCCGGCGGTCCGCGGCACCTCGTCCCGCGTCGGCTTCGCTTCAGGCATCAATGTCGCCAGTTCATGGCGCCACTTTAACCGGGTCGGTGCCGCCCGGGCGCGCCAAAATGCCCAGGGCCGCAGCCGCGGCGGTGGCGCGCGGCCCGGCCCTGGCCGGACTGGCCGTAGGGGAGGGCGAACTCTTCGGAAAGCTCGACCTCGGGCCTTCCGACTGACCGGTCAGGTCTCGGTCAGCGCGGTGCTCAGCTCGGCGGGTGAGGCGAAGTATTCGGCGGGAAGCGACTGGAGCAGGTGCAGGATCTCGGTGTCGACGCCGCTCTCCAGCGCCCGGCGCACGAGATCCTCCTTCGACACCGGGTAATCCAGCCCGTCGACGTACTCCTGTAGCTGCACGGCGCGCTCCGTCACCCGGTCCGGTTACCCACCCCGACCGCCGGGCACACCGGCTGGGAGGGCCACGTTTCGGGACCCGCGCGCCGGGTAGGTGCGGGCATGCTGGCTCACCGGTTGGGCAGTCCCGGCGACTTCGACCCGCTGCTGGAACGCGTCGGCGACGCCCGCATCGTCATGCTCGGTGAGGCCAGCCATGGCACGTACGACTACTACCGGCTGCGGGAGCAGCTGACCCGGCGGCTGATCAGCGAGTTCGGCTTCTCGTTCGTGGCGGTCGAGGGCGACTGGCCCGACTGCGACCGGGTGCACCGCGCGGTGATCGACGAGCCCGGCGCCGACGCCGATCCGCTGACCGCGTTGGAGCGCTTCGCCCGCTGGCCGACCTGGATGTGGGCCAACGCCGAGGTGGCCCGCTTTTGCCGATGGCTCAAGGCGTGGAACGTGGAGCGGCCGGTGCAGGAGCGCGCCGGCTTCCACGGCCTGGACGTCTACAGCCTCTGGGAGTCGATGCAGGCGATCCTCGACTACCTGCGCGACGACGATCCCGCGGCGGTGACGGCCGCGGTGGACGCGTACCGCTGCTTCGAGCCGTACGGCAAGCGGATCGAGGAGTACGGTCTGGCCAGTCGCTTCGTCTCGGCCCGCTGCGAGGAGGAGGTTGTTCGCCTGCTCGCGCGTACCCGGGCCGCTGCGCTCGCCGACGGAGCGGACCGGTTCGCCGCCTGGCAGAACGCCGAGGTCGTGGCCGGGGCCGAACGCTACTACCGGACGATGGTCAGCGGCGGGAGCGAGTCGTGGAACGTCCGGGACACGCACATGGCAGACACGCTCGACCGGCTGCTGAGCTTCTACGGCGCCGACGCCAAGGCCGTGGTGTGGGCGCACAATACGCACGTCGGCGACGCCCGGGCCACCGACATGGCCGTCACCGGCTTGATCAACATCGGGCAGTTGGCGCGCGAGCGCTACGCCGAAGACGAGGTCGTGCTGGTCGGATTCGGCTCCTACCAGGGAAGTGTGGTCGCCGCACCGCGCTGGGGTTCACCGGCACAGGTGATGGAGGTGCCGCCGGCGCGCTCCGATTCGGTAGAGGACCGCCTGCACGGGGCGGTGCCCGAGCGGGCGTTGCTGGTCTTCGGCCGCGAGGACGAATCCTGGTTGCACGATCCCGTCGACCATCGGGCCATCGGGGTGGTGTACGACCCGTCGTTCGAGGAGTGGGGCAACTACGTGCCGACCCGCCTGGCCCGGCGGTACGACGCGTTCATCTGGTGCGACCGGACCAGCGCCCTGCACCCGCTGCCGGCCCGCACGGCGCCGGGTGAGCTGGAGACCTTCCCGTCCGGCGTGTGACCACGTCCGGCGCTACGGCTTTCCGGCCCATCCGTTCGGGTCACCCGCCCCTGACGGCCGATGCAGCCCTCCGAGTGTGATGACCGTAGGTCCGGTGCAGCATTGATCCGCGAAGGGGAGTGTGCCGTGGAGACGGTCCGCGCACGTTTCGTGTCCGGCGAGGCGTACGAGATCGGGGTACGGCAGCACCACCTGCTGGTCGACCAGCCGGCCGAGGCGGGCGGCGGCGACGCGGCACCGACCCCTACCGAGCTGTTCGTCGCCTCCCTTGCGGCATGCGTGGCCTTCTACGCCGGTCGCTACCTCAGCCGGCATGACCTGCCGCGGGACGGCCTGGCGGTCTCGGCGGACTATGACATGGCTGCCGATCGGCCGGCGCGGGTCGCGGCCATCCGGCTGACCATCCAGCTGCCCGATGGTGTGCCGGCGGCTCGCCACGCACCTCTCCTCGCGGTTGCCAGCCATTGCACCGTCCACAACAGCCTGACCAACGCGCCGGAGGTCAGCGTGTCTCTGGCCGGACCTTCGCCGGCGGTTGCTCCGGAGCCGGGACCTCGGCCGGCTGGGCCTCCGGCTCGGCGGTGAACGCCGTCAGGTGATTGCCGACCAGGCGCTTGAGGGTGGCGTTGGCCAGCGTGGCACCGACCGCGCTGCCGCTGGCGATGCCCCAGCCGACCGGGCCGAGCGGCGTGCAGCCGAAGAATTGGCTCAGCCCGGGCGTCTGGATGATCCCGGCCAGGGCGGCCGCGGAGACGGCGCCGGCCGCGACCGTCGACGGGTTCGTACCCCCGGCGAGGACGGTCTGGCCGAGCTGAGTGCCGACCAGGGCGGCCAGCGCGACAGTGCTGGCGCGCCGGGGCGTACCCGTGTAGCGGGCGAGCGTCCAGGCGGTGCTGGCGCCCAGCGTGGTGGAGGTTGCCCGCAGGGCCAGCTCGCGGGTGAGGCTCCCGCCGAGCGAGGTGTCCGGGCCCTCGCCGAGCAGCCCGCCGTGGTCCTGTTCCGCCGGCGGTCGGGTCGCGATCGCCATGGCCGGCGCCAAGTCGGTGAGCAGGTTCACCAGGAGAAGTTGCCGGCCGTTCAGCGCCGATCGCCCGGTGATCGCCGCGGTCAGAACGCTGAACGCGATCTCGCCGAGGTTGCCGCCGACCAGGATGCTCAGCGCGTGCCGGACCGACGACCACATCGCGCGGCCCTCGATCAGCGCCGAAATGATCGTCTCAAGCCGGTCGTCGGTGACGATCAGGTCTGCGGCGGCACGGGCTGCCGGGGTGCCGCGCCGGCCGAGCGCCATGCCGATGTCGGCCAGCCGGATCGCCGGCGCGTCATTGGCGCCGTCCCCGGTCATCGCCACCGTACGGCCGCGCCGCTGCAGCGTCGTGATGATCCGTACCTTCTGGCTCGGCGTGCACCGTGCCACCACGTCGGTACGGGGAAGCAGGTCGGCCAGCGCGTCGTCGTCGAGTTGGTCCAGCTCCGCGCCGGTGACGACGCGCTGCTGACTGTCGTCCGGGCTGATCGTTGCGGCGATGGCCGCGGCGGTGGCCGGGTGATCGCCGGTGATCATGATGGTGTGCACCCCGGCCTCGCGGATGCGCCGTACCGCCGGAGCGGCGCTCTCCCGTACGGCGTCGGCCAGGCTGATGAAGCCCAGGAACGTGAGTCCCCGGACGTCGTCATCGCTGATCGACGCACCGGGCACCAGGCATTCGGCCACCGCGAGGATCCGGTGGCCGGCACCTGCCTGCCGCTCCAGCCGCTCGCGAAGCGCCTCCCGGCCCGCCTCGTCCAGGGCGCGGTCACCCTGTTTGCCCCGGACCCGGGCGCACCGCGGAAGGACGATCTCGGGGGCGCCCTTGACGCTGAGCAGGTGCTGTCCGCGGGTCATACCGACGGCGGCGTGGTAACCGCGCGAGGGCTCGAACGGCAGTGCCGTGGTCAGCCGCCAGCCCCGCAACCCCGTGTCGACCTTCCCCCCGGCCCGGGCGGCGCCCGCCAGCACGGCGCGGTCGGTCTGCCCGGATACCTCCTCGGGCCGCTCGGCGGGAGGGGTGGCTCGCAACGCCGCCGCGAGGATCCGGCGCAGGTCCGGGTCGAGTTCGCCGACACCGGCGTACCGGTCGGCGGAGCCGACCCCGGCGAGCGTCAGGGCACCTTCGGTCAGCGTGCCGGTCTTGTCGAAGCACAGCACGTCGACCCGGCCGAGCGCTTCGATGGTGCGCGGGTTGCGGACCAGCGCGCCGTTCTCGGCGAGGCGGCGGGCCGCGGCCAGTTGAGCGGCGCTCACCAGGAAGGGCAGGCCCTCGGGCACGGACGCCACGGCAAGGTTGGCGGCCGTGGCGGCCGTCTCGGTCAACGGGACGCCGCGCAGCAGGCCAGCGCCGCCGATCGCCGCGGCCGATCCAACCGCCAGTGGCACCGCCGTACGGGCCAGGCCGGACAGTCGCTCCTCCACGCCGGTGGGCGGCGGAGCCTCCCGGGCCAACGCCATCCCGCGCCCCACCTCGGTGCTCGCCCCGGTGGCGACCACCACGGCCACGCCCCGGCCGGCGGCGACGGTGGTGCCCTCGTACAGCATGGAGGTGCGCTCGGCGACGGCCGAGGCGAACACCGCCCGGGCCGTCTTGGTTACCGGCAGCGACTCCCCGGTCAGCGACGACTCGTCCGCTTCGAGCCCGTCCGCCGAGAGGATGCGGCAGTCGGCGGGGATGACCTGACCGGGGCCGACCACCACGATGTCGCCGGGCACGAGGTCGTCGGCCAGAACGGTGCATTCCGGTCCGCCGCGGCGTACCCGCGCCTCGACCGCGGAGCGGGACAGCAACTCTGCCAACGAGCGTTCGGTGTTGACCCGCTGCGCCGCACCGATCAGCGCGGACAGCGCGATGACGCCGCCCACCAGCCCCGCATCCACCGGCGAGCCGACCGCGGCGGAAATGGCCGCCCCGGCACCCAGAACGGGGGTGAGCGGATTGGCCAGCTCCTCAGCGAAGGCCCGCGCCAGCGTGGGGCGTTCGGGGCCGTCCCGATCGGCGCTACGGCGCCGCTGCGCCTCCTCCGGGTCGAGCCCGGCGGGGCCGGTACGCAGCCGGGCCAGCACCGTGTCCACCGGCATGAGATGCCACGGATCTGCGGCGGCCGGTTCACCGACCCCCCATCCCTGGAGCCGGCGCGCCCGCCACAGACCGTTGACGACCGCGATGCCCGCCGTGGCGTTGAGCGTGGCCAGCGTAGGCCGCGGGAGCCGCTCCGGCGGGCAGGTCAACGCAAGCAGCGCTCCCAGCCCGCTGCCGGCCTGCGCCAGGTGAATCGACTGCGCGGCGACCGTACTCGCCGTGCCGGCGGCCTCGACCACCATGGCCGCCAGGTCGAGGTTGTTGCCAAGCAGCAGGTGGGCTCCCCACGGCGGCTTCTCGTCCGGATGACAGACTCCGAGGCCACAGTCGGCGGCACCCAGCGCGCGGTGGTTGTCGGACACGAGCATGACCACGCATCCGTCGGCCTGCAGCGAGCGCACGGACGCCACCAGCCGGTCGTCGCCCGGCACGACCGTGTCCGCGAAGCGGTACCGTTGCCCGTCCTCCCCGGCGACGGCCAGCCGCAGGCCGGAACGGCGGGCCGCCTGCACCAGCGCCTCCATCCCCGGCGCGGGCTGTGGCTGCGCTTTGACCAACGCCACGAGCTGACTGTCGCGCACGAGGCCGAGGACCATGGCGTCGTCGGCGGCGAGCCGCCGCGCCTCGGGTTCACCGGCCCCGGCACTCACCTGGACTCGATCCAGCGGTCCGAGCGACCACCCGTCCGCGCGCCGTACCGTTGCCGCGTCGTCGGGATCGAAGAGGGTGAAGGCGCGGCCGGCCACCTCTTCGGCGTCGGCTTCGGCAAGGGGCAGCAGATCGGTGAGCGCGGTCCGGTCGGACACCAGGACCGCACGGTCCAGCAGGAGGGTGTCGATCCGATCGAGCTGGCGTAGCACGCTGCGGTCCATGGCGATCACTCCGCGACGGGCCAGCACCCGGCCGAGCTGTGCGGCGTACGCCTCCTGCCCCGCTGCGGGCGCCTTTGGTAGTGCGGACAGGGCGAGCGCGGCGGCCCGATTGAACCCGGCCAGCGGCAGGGCGGCAGCACCGATAACGCCGCCCGCGGCCAGGACCTGGGCCGCGTACCGCTGCGCCGGTCCGTCCGGCAACGGCCTGGGCCGCTCGACGAGGGTAGGGCCGGCTGCGGCCCGCTCCGGCGTACCGGCCAGGCGGTCCTCGGCCGCCCCCCACGTCGCCAGTTGGGAGCGGGCCTCGCGCCACTGCACCACCCGCTGCACGCCGTCCACCATGATCCCGGCCCACCGACCGGCGAGGCCCTGCGCGACCGCCTCGACCAGGGGGAACAGTGAATCCGCCCGGCCCTGGCTCTGAAGCGCGCGACCGGTCAGCTCGTGCAGTCGCGGATGCAGGTCGATGGCGCCGGCCAGCCCGGCGACCTCGGCCGGCACCGGCGTGTACGGCAGGATGCGGGTCAACGCCGAGAGGCCCAGTCCGACCGCGTCGGCGGCGATCGTCGACAGCGCGCCGCGGGTGTGGGGCCCTTCCTCCGGTGGGTGGGGCTGCAGGTCGGGATCGGGATCGAGGGTGCCATTGCGTTCCGCCGCGGCGATCACCGCGATCAGATCGTCCAACCGGGGTTCGGGGTCGGTGACCGCCACCACCACCCGACCGGACGGTGCATTCACCCGAGCCCACGCGACGCCGGGGAGTTCGCCGAGCATCCGCTCGACCCGGCGGGCCAGGCGTTCTCCGCCCAACTCCGCCACGCCGCGCACCTCGATGTGGTGCCGGCCCGGACGGGACCACACGCCGCGGCCGGGAAGGCCGACGGCGCGAGCCGCCCGGGTGAGCAGGGACCGGGCCTCGCGGGAGAACCGACCGACGGCGGGTGCCGCCGCCGACGCGACGGTCGCGGTGGCCGTCGACACGGGCCGGTTCATCAGGCGATGGTGTAAGCCGTCGGAGCAGCGGTCTGCGATGTCGTCCGTGACCGGCGCCGGCCGCCGGCTACGGTGCGGCCGTTCACAGCTGCTTTCGCCATTCGGGCCTCCCGGGTGTCTCGGCTGAGGCGGTCTTCCCGTGAAGCTGCCTGTTATGCGTGCCGAGTGCGGTTCGTGGACATCCGGGAAAGCCGGCCGGCGCGTACGAGCGGCTGGCTAGTCTCAACTCGTGCCCGGCCGGGAGCGGCCGTCCTGGACGCCGGTCGGGTGCGGGTGCCCGAGGGCGGCTGCGCGTCGTGGAGGCTTCGATGTCCGACTGGCGCTCCCGCTCACTCCGCCCCGCCAAACGCACCCGCCGGCGGTCCACCGAGCGGTACCCACCGCCCGAGCTGACCATGGATCCGCGGGCTGAGGAGACCACGCCTCCGGCGGAGGAGAGCGTGGTCACGGCCGCGATCTACCGGGACGGGCGGCGGGTGGCCACGCCGGCGAACCTTGCCGAGGCGTGCCGGCGGCTGCGGAGCGAGCCGGGCGCCATGGCGTGGATCGGGCTGTACCGGCCGGCGGAGGCGCAACTTTTGGCCGTCGCCCGTGAGTTCGGGCTGCACGATCTCGCGGTCGAGGACGCCGTCGTCGCTCACCAGCGCCCGAAGCTGGAGCGGTACGGCGACACGCTCTTCGTGGTGCTGCGCGCCGCCCGGTACCTCGACGACGCCGAGCAGGTCGACTTCAGCGAGTTGCACCTCTTCGTCGGTCCCGACTTCGTCCTGACGGTGCGTCACGGCGGTGCGCCGGACATAAGCGCGGTGCGCAGGCGGATGGAGGGCGCTCCCGATCTGCTGGGCCGGGGGACCGAGGCGGTGCTCTACGCGATCCTCGACAAGGTGGTCGACGAGTACGCGCCGGTGGTGGGTGGCCTGCAGACCGATATCGACGAGATCGAGACCGAGGTGTTCCGCGGCGACCCCCAGGTGTCGCGGCGCATCTACGAACTGTCCCGCGAGGTCATCGAGTTTCAGCGGGCCACCAAGCCGTTGCTGGACATCCTGCAGGGGCTGACGGCCGGCTTCGACAAGTACCGCACCGACGAAGAGCTGCGCCGGTATCTCAGCGATGTGACCGACCACGCGACGATCGCCGCCGAGCGGGTGGACGCCTTCCGGCAGATCCTTGCCAACATCCTCACCCTCAACGCCACCCTGGTCGGTCAGGCGCAGAACGAGGAGGTGAAGAACCTGACTCAGGCCAGCTATGCGCAGAACGAGGAGATCAAGAGGATTTCGGCGTGGGCCGCGATCCTCTTCGCGCCGACGCTCGTCGGCACGATCTACGGGATGAACTTCGACCGCATGCCGGAGCTGCGGTGGCCCCTGGGCTATCCGTTGGCGTTGGCTCTCATGGCGGCTATCTGCGCCTGCCTGTATGCGATCTTCAAGCGGCGCGGCTGGCTGTGACCCCTGGCGGCACCCGGCGATCGCCAGCACGGACGGGCGCCCGCGATCACCATGACCGCTAGCCCGGGGTCGTGCCGAGCGCCTGGCGCGCCGCCGGCACCACCTCCTCCGCGAAGACGTGGGACTGGCGTTCCCGATCACCCGACGGCCAGAACACGAAGGCGTTCATCTGGTGCTCGGTGTGCAGCGCCGTCAGCGTGTCGACCCAGCGCTGGACCGGTCCGTGGAAGTCGTCGCGGTTTTCCGGGCTAATGGTGCCCATCACGTTGTAGAGCCGGACGATGCGGTCCGGGTCGCGACCGGCCGCCCGCGCGGCGCCGGTGATGATCTCGTTGAGCGGGTCGAGGCGGTCCGGCGGTACGTATGGCGCCGAGACCGACCAGCCGTCGGCCTTGCTGCCCACGAGTGCGGCGGCGCGCGGGCCGACCACACCCAGCCACAGCCCGATGTCGTGCGCGGGACGAGGGCCGGGACGGGCCGCCGGCGCCGCGTAGTGGCTGCCCTCGTACTGGTACGGCGCGCCGTCCCAGGCGGCCCGGATCACGTCGATGGCCTCGCTCAGCGCCGCCCGCGCCACCGCGGCGCTGCGGCGCGGGCCACCCATGCCGGCGATCGCATCGTGGAATCCGCCCGCTCCGAGCCCCAACTCGAACCGACCGCCGCTGAGTACGTCGATCGTGGCCGCCTGCTTGGCGAGCATGGCCGGCGGGCGCAGCGGCAGATTGGCGACGTTGGGGAAGAGGTGGACCCGCGCGGTCCGGGAGGCGAGCCAGGTGATCAGGCTCAAGGTGTCGAGGAAGTCGGGGTTGTACGGGTGATCCTGGACGCCGACGTACTCCAGGCCGGCGCTGTCGGCGACGGCGGCGATCCGCTCGGCGATCGCCCGGCCGCCGGTGTTCGGATCGACGTTGAGGCCGAATGTCACCGGCTGTGCCACGCGCGGCCTCCTTCCACCACGTCTTTCGTACTAGATTGCCGTGACTGTCGGTACTGCCATGATCCGGCGATCTTGCCTCAGACCGAGGGGTGGCAAGCCATCGGCAGGGACCGCAGACTGTCGACCATGTGGTCGGCTGCCCCTCCCGATAACTCGGTCATACCCAACATCCTCAGCGTCGGCACCATCGTCGGCGCCCTTTTCGGGTACGGGCTGGGCTACGTCCACGCCGTCTGGCGGCGCGCCCGCACCGACTACGTCGTGACCAGGAACTCGGTACCCACTCTGCGATCCTCCAAGTGGTCGGCGTGGCGGAGGATGGTCCACCGCGGGCTGCTCGCCGGGGCCGTGGTCACCGGTCTGATCGCCTGGGTGATCGCGTCGGCGACCTGAGGTGGCTCGCCCGCCCGCAAGATCGTGCGCCGTTCTGTCAAGAGTCCGATCCTGGTCCGCGGAGCCCGCAGCTAGCCGCGAGACGAGATCTGCTGCACCGCCCAGCCGTTGCCGTCCGGGTCGCTGAAGAAGACGAATCCGACGTTGTCCAGCGGATCGGGGACCGGGGTCGGGGCTTCCGCCACGACCTGGACCTCGCTGACATCCACGCCGCGCTCGACAAGCTGGGCCCGGGCTTTGCGAACGTCCGAAACCACGAGCTGCAGGCCCTTGAGCGAACCCGGCGGCATGTCCGGGACGACTCCCTTGCCCACCACGATGGAGCAGCCCGACCCCGGCGGGGTCAGCTGGACGACGCGGGCGTCGTCACCGACGGTCGTGTCGTGGTCGACGGTGAAACCGAGCCGGTCGGCGTAGAAGGCCTTGGCGCGGTCCACATCGGACACCGGGACGACCACCACTTCGAGCGTCCAGTTCATTGGGACGTCTCCCTTCTGAGCAGGTCATCGAGGGGCGATCGTAGCCTCCCTGACGCTGCGTTTCATGGGACAGCGGTAGAAAGGTAAGCAGGCGCGAAACCAAGGGAGACGACAGTGCGATTCATGCTGCTACTCAAGGGCGACCCGCCGGCCGACGCCGAGCCGAACATCGAGCTCATCAACGCCATGGGCCGGTACGCCGAGGAGCTGGCCCAGGCCGGCGTCCTGCTGGCGGCCGAAGGGCTCTTTCCGAGCGCGACCGGCGCTCGCGTGGTCTACGCCAAGGGCAAGCGCACGGTGGTGGACGGGCCGTTCGCCGAAGCCAAGGAGCTCGTCGCCGGCTTCTACCTCATCGAGGTCAAGTCGCTGGAGGAGGCGATCGAGTGGGCGTCCCGCTGCCCATTCGAGTACGCCGTACAGGGTGACCAGGAAGCGGTGATCGAGGTACGCCGGGCGTCGAGTTCCGCGGCGGAGGTGTTTCCGGAGCTCGCCGACGCCGGCTGACCCAAAGGCTCGGCGCACCGCGGTCCACCGACCATTCGGGTGTTGAATGGGCGCCGTGACGGTGGTGGAAACGCACCGCGCGGTCGATGCGGTCTGGCGGATCGAGTCGGCGCGGCTCATCGCGGGGCTTGCCCGGATGGTCCGGGATGTCGGGCTGGCGGAGGAGCTTGCCCAGGACGCGCTGGTGGCCGCGCTTGAGCAGTGGCCCGAGCAGGGCGTGCCGCGCAACCCCGGCGCCTGGCTGATGGCCGTGGCCAAGCGGCGGGCGATCGATCTGATCCGCCGGCAGCAGCGACTCGACCAGAAGGTCGTCGAGCTCGGCCGCGGGCTGGAGGTCGAGGAATCCACGGCGCAGGCGGAGCTTGACGCGGCGGTCGCGGACCACATCGAAGACGACCTGCTCCGCCTGATCTTCGTCGCGTGCCACCCGGTGCTGTCGGCAGAGGCGCGGGTCGCGCTCACGCTGCGGTTACTGGGCGGCCTGACCGCCGAGGAGATCGCCCGCGCCTTCCTCGTACCGGAGCCGACCGTCGCCAAGCGACTTGTGCGCGCCAAGCGCGCGCTGACCGAGGCGGACGTTCCGTTCGAGGTTCCCGAGGGGGCCGAGCGCGCCGACCGGCTCGCCTCCGTCCTCGAGGTCATCTACCTGATCTTCAACGAGGGGTACTCGGCCACCGTCGGTGCCGACTGGATGCGGCCCGAACTGTGCGCCGAGGCGCAGCGGCTGGGCCGGGTGCTGGCCCGGCTGATGCCGGGGGAGCCGGAGGTACACGGCCTCGTCGCGCTGATGGAGCTGCAGGGTTCGCGGTCGGCCGCGCGCACCGGTCCGTCCGGCGAGCCGGTCCGCCTGCTCGATCAGGACCGCAGCCGGTGGGATCAGTTGCTCATCCGGCGCGGCCTGGCCGCACTCGACCGGGCCGGGGCGCTCGGCGGGGCGCTCGGCCCGTACGCGTTGCAGGCCGCCATCGCCGCCTGCCATGCGCGGGCGCGAACCGCTGAGGCGACCGACTGGGCGCGGATGGCGGACCTCTACGCGGCGCTCGCGGTCATCGCGCCGTCGCCCGTCGTCGACCTCAACCGCGCGGTGGCCATCGGCATGGCACACGGTCCGGCAGCCGGCCTGGCGCACGTGGACCGGCTGCTGGACGATCCCGCGCTCAAGGGGTACCACCTGCTGCCGAGCGTTCGGGGCGACCTGCTGGTGAAGCTCGGTCGGCTGGATGAGGCGCGCTGCGAGTTCGAGCGCGCCGCGTCGCTCACCCGCAACGCCCGGGAGCGCACGCTTTTGCTCGACCGGGCCGCCGCCTGTGCCGGATTGCCGCCGTCGTGACCCTGGTCGACCCACGGTCCGCCAGGCACCGAGTCCGCGGTAACGGGAAGTAATGATTGCGATCGATCAACTACCCGTATAACTTTGCCGTCAGTCGATCAGAGAGATCCTGGCGGTGACGGCTTCGCGGCCGTCGCGAAAGGACACGGGATGACGGCGTTTGTTTCGGCTCCGCAGTCCGGCGGTGTGCCCCGCGTGCTGCTGGCGCTGCGGGACTGGCCGGAGCTCGGTGACCTCGTGCGATCACTGCTCACGCTCCGGATGCTTCCCGTCGTGGCGGTCAACCTCCGGCACGCCATGAGCCTGCTCAACGCCGTACGCCTGGACATGCTGGTCCTCGACGGCGGGATGCTCGCCGCGGGCGGCGATCCCGCGGCCTGGCGGGCGCTGGCCGACAAGGTGACCGTCCTCGGCCCGGCGCCCAGCGTTCTCCCGGCCGACGCCGACGTTGTCGACGGCGAGGTCTCGTCCGTCGAGTTGTCCCTGATGGTGCGCGACACGCTCAGCGCCGCTCACGGCGTGCTGCGCCGAGGTGCCCTGGAGATCGACCTGCGCACCCGGGAAGTCCGGTGGATGTGCCGTCGACTCGACATCTCCGCCATCCAGCTGCGCCTGCTGATCGTGCTGGCCGAGGCCGACGGCGCGGTAGTCAGCAAGGACGCGCTCGCGTGGCGCCTGTTCGGCAATTGTTCGACCAACGACGAGCGGGTGGAGACGCATGTTCGCCGCATCCGCCGGCAACTCGTCGCCATCGGGTGCACCAGCCGCATACTCGCGAACGTGCGTGGCGAGGGCTACCGGTTGATGGCTGCCGATTTCTCCGGCTGAACCGGCGCTCCGGGCCGGCGAACCGGGGAGGGGCTGGGCCCACCTTGTGTGGTCGTTCACAAGCTGCCGGTCAATTGCCGGTCAACTGCCGGTGATCGATGCGTGACCAGTGTCGAGGGTGGCTGAAAGAGTCGAGATCAGTCGATCCGATTCGTCGCCGTCTCTGCGCGGGCGGCGCTGCCCTGCGGAGGCGGTATGTCCTCAACCTCGATGGTTCGTCGACTTCTCTGTCCGGTCACCGCGGTTCTGCTGATGACGACCGGGCTCACGGTGCTCCAGGCACCCGCGGCGCCACCCGCGAAGGCCGCCATGCTGGGTACCGCCGCCACGCTGATGGCACCCACCACGATGCATGCGGACGGCGCCGAACTGGAGTGGACCAAGTACGGCCTCGCCGCCGGGGAGACGTTCACCAAGTACGAGATCCACCGCTCGACGACGGCGGCCTTCACCCCGTCCGCGACGACGCTGCTCAGTACGGTCAGCGACATCGAGGCAACGACCTACCGGGACACCAGCGCGAAGCCGGGCATCGCCTTCTCGTACCGGATCGTCGCCAATGGTGTCATCTCCAACGAGCAGCGGGTGACCCTGCCGGCGCAGGACCGCACCGTCAAGCTCCTCCAGCCGGCCGGCGACCGCGGCCAGGCGTCGTTCATGGTCCACAACGTCACGGCGCCGCCCGCGTGCAGCGACGACTGGAACTACGGTTCCGCGGCGAACCTGCGGATCGGTCCGGCATCCAACGGCTGGATTCACCGCCCGGTCCTGCGGTTCGACCTGCGGGACATCCCGGCCAAGTCGACGCTGGTCAGCGCCACCATGACGCTGTCCTACAACGCCACCGCCGCGGCGGGCGGGGCCATCAACGTGCACCGGCTCCTGCAGCCCTGGGAGGAGGGCAACGGGACCGGCCAGTGTAACGGGAGCGGCGTGTCGTGGAACGAGACCGAGCGCGGCGTGAAGTGGAAGACCGGCGGCGCGGCCTTCGACGCGACGTACGACTACCAGCTGCCGAACAAGGCCCGCACGACGGCGGGTACGGACGCCTACGCCGTCACCGGCCTCGTGCAGAAGTGGGTCAACGGGACGCCAAACCACGGTCTCCTCCTGAAGTTCGCCGCCGATACGCCGTCGACCACCAGCCCGTGGTTCGACTACCTCAGCGACGACACCACCACGGCGTCGAGCCGCCCGAAGCTCCGGGTGGAGTACACCGACTACAGCAAGCCGACCGCGCCACGCATCGACCTGGTCGACCCGGCTGCGGGCAGCACCGTCCGCGGCGCCGTCACGGTGACCGCGGCAGCGGGTGACGACCGCCGGGTGGACCGGGTCGAGTTCTTCATCGACGGCGGGACCACTCCGGTCGCCACCGACACCTCGGCACCCTGGCAGGGAACCTGGAACACCGCCGGTCTGGTCAACGGCAGCAGCCACACGATCACCGCGAAGGCGACCGACGACGTGGGTCAGCAAACGACCACCGCCGCGCGGACCGTCACCGTCGACAACTCCGCCCCGCCCAACGCCGTCTCCCTCACCTCACCGCCGAGCGGGGCGTCCGTCACCGGCACGATCACGCTCAACGCGTCCGCAAGCGACGACCTCGGCGTCTCCTTGGTCGAATTCCTCGTCGACGATCACGTCGTCGGCACTGCCACGACCTCCCCGTACTCCACCACCTGGAACACCCTCGACCCGCTGCTCACCGCGTACGACGGCAGCCACGAGATCAAAGTCCGGGCGTACGACAGGGCCGGCCAGGCGACAACGTCCGGCATCGTCACGGTGACGACGACCAACACCAGCAGCACCATGTACCAGGCGAGCTTCGACCTCAATCAGATGGGCCCGAGCGACGACCCGTTCGCCATCCCTCCGCTGAACCGCAGCAACGAGTTGGCCACGCCGATCGACGCCTACTCGGGCAGCACCAGCCTGCGCGACCTCGGGTCGACCCCGTACGACAGCTCGGCGGAGTATTCAGGGCCGGTGTACTCCGCTTCCGAGTCAGCAACCGGCGGCGACGAGGCCGATCTCGTGCTCATCCCGCCACCCGACGACCCCAAGTCGGCGTACGCCTTCCAGTGCGAGGTGACGGTCACCAACGACAGCTCGGTGGCCTGGAAGGGCGACGACCTGCAGCTGTGGTACCGGTGGTACACGCTGGACGGCACGATCCTCTTCGAGGGCATCGGCAACGACTACTTCCCGCAGACGGTGCAGCCCGGGCAGTCCAAGCGCATCCCCATCACGGTCGAGCCACCCGCGCTGCCCCAGGGCATCGACCTGTCCCAGGTGCGGCTGCGCTTCGACGTCTACAACTACGCCGAGACAGGAACCAACAAGTGGTTCGCCGGCCACGGTAACCCGCCCTCGGACAACCCGGTCATCGTCGACAAGGACCTGGAGGGCGCCCTGGGCCTGGAGAAGTTCTGGCAGTACGAGGGCGACGACGTCGGCGCCGGCATGGCCACGCTGACCAACGTGGCCAACGGCAACATGCTGCTGCGTTGGTCGCCGTTCTTCGCGCCGGGTCGCGGGTTGGCCACCATGGTCGACCTGACCTACAACTCGCTGGAGGACCACTCGCGGTCGCCGGCCGGGAACAACATGTCGTTGTCGCTGTCCGGCCTGTCCCGCTTCGGCGAGCCGATCGACATCCACCCCAACAACGCCGACACGATCTCCGGCAAGTCGAACAAGTACGTCGTGGTGACCGACGGCGACGGCACCACGCACAAGTTCACCGGGGTCACCAACGCCGACGGCACGACGACCTGGACCGAGCCGCCGGGCGTGAACCTCTACCTGCGGACCACCACCGACCCCGACGCCAACCGCAGGTGGGCGCTCACCCGGCCGGACAACGTCACGTTCTACTTCGACCCGGACGGCTTCCCGACGGCCGTGGTCGACCGGAATGGCAACACGCTGACGTTCACCCTCGAAGACACCCCGGGGGGCGAGGACCCCGGCGGGCCGAAGAAGCGCGTCACGCGGGTGACCGACGCCGCCGGTCGCGCCTTCACGATCGACTACTACAGCAAGGACGAGGCGAAGAAAGCACACGTCCGCGGCAACATCCAACGGATCTCGGACCACAGCGGCTCGGCACTGGACTTCGAGTACTACGACGACGGTAACCTGCGCAAGCTCATCCAGCGCGGCGGCACCAAGGCCAACGGCGACCCGCTCGCCGCCCGCTCCTTCGTCTTCACCTACACCACCTCGAACGGCACCGGCCCGGCGATCGCCGACCCGGCACTCCGCGTCGACCCCGAGCCCAAGACCCCCAACCAGTCCACCCGGATCTACAGCGTCCGCGATCCCAGGGGCGCCGAGACCCGGTACGCCTACTACGGGCCGAGCGAAGGCGCTCAGCTGCGCTGGAAGCTGAAGAACCGGACCAACCGCAACGGCAACGTCACGAACTTCTCGTACAACATCACGACCCGTACAACGACCGTCGACGCCCCGCTCTCCCGGGACACCGACTACGTCTACGACACGACGGGCAAGGTCACCTCGATCGTGAACCCGCTGGAGCAGACCATCGGGCTGCAGTGGACAAGCGATTTCCAGGTGTCGAAGGTGACCGAGCCGACCGGGCGGTTCATCTCCTACACCTACAACCACAATGGCTACCTGGCGTCGGAGACCGACCAGCTCGGCAACAAGACGGAGCTGACGTACCTCAACCGCCAGCTCGACAGCCGGGATGCGCTCGGCCACTGGAGCCTCTTGCAGACCCGGACGACGCCGCGCGGCACCAAGACCGCGACCGCCGGCGACTTCCAGTGGACATTCACCTACGACACGCCCGGCAACGTCGACCTGGTGACCGACCCGGACGACTACGTGTCGAACTACGACTGGAACCTGGCCGGCTCGGCCAACGCCGGCACCGTGTCGAAGGTGACCGATCCCAACGGCGGCGTGACGACCTTCGACTACGACCCGTCCGGTCAGCCGAGTCGCATCACCGACCCGCTGGGCCGGATCACCCAGTTCGGCTACGACGTCGACGGCCAGCAGATCTGGCTGCAGGACCCGAACCACGCAACGGACAGCGGGACCGACGTGCGGGCCTACCGGACCTACTTCGACTACGACGCGTTCCACCGGCTGGGCCGGCAGAGCGCACCCAAGTCGACGAAGTTCGACCGGGGCCGCCTGGTGTGGAGCGGCGCCGACTTCGACGCCAACGACAATGTCGTCCTGCAGCGGGACCCGCATTTCGGAAGCGTCGCCGAGGACGGCCAGGACGGCCCGACTCGCACGGCAAGGTACGACGCCATGGACCAGCTCACCGAGCAGGCCAACCCGGACAAGACCGTGGACTCCCTGGGTGAGCGGACGCTCTACGCCTGGGACGCCGCGGAACGGCTGGTCAAGACGACCAAGCCCAAGGGTGCCCTGAGCACGACCGTCACCGACGACTACGCCAGCGAATACTCGTACGACGTGCTCGACCGGATCACACGGCAGGCGGACTACGGGACATCGACGACCGAGGCGCGCTACGTCCACATGTGCTACGACGTCGCCGGCGACCTGCGCTCGGTAACCTCGCCGCGCGCCGGGCTGACCTCGCTCACCTGCCCCGGCGACGCGCCCGCGACGGTGAGCTTCACCACGACCTACGAGTACGACCCGGCGCACCGGTTGGTGAAGCAGCGGGACCCGCTGAACCACGAGACCCGGCGCACCTACGACGAGAACGACAACGTCACGTCGGTGGAGCGGGACATCGACACGGCCGTCGACCCCGACCGGATCACCCGGACGGAGATCAGTTACAACGAGCGTGACCTTCCGGACCGGTCGGAGGAGCTGTTCGACCAGTCGACGGGTCGGAAACTCGTCACGCTGATCGAGTACGACGGAAACCGCAACCGGGTCCGGCAGATCACCCCGCGGGCTTACGACGAGGCCGGCGGATCCGGAACCTACACCAACTACGTGACCAAGTACGTGTTCGACAAGGCTGACCAGCTCGTCCGGACCGACCTTCCGTTCGATGGCCGGGACAACGGCGAGCGGCAGTACGAGCACCGGTCGTACGACGCCAACGGCAGGCTGGTGTGGAACTCGCTGCCGGTCACGACAACCGACTCGGGACAGGTGCAGGACACCGCTCGCAACCAGATGACCTACTGGGACCCGGGCTGGGTCCGCACCTCCGACAAGCCGGCCGATCCGAAGGTCTCCTACGACTACGCCGCTCAAGGCTGGCAGATCCGTCGTACCCCGGACAAGAAGGGCCAGCCGGGTGTGCCGGATCTCGAGCGGGAGATGCTGTGGTCGTTCTTCGACGACGGCATGCTCAAGGAACGGCGTGACCGCGACGGCAACCCGTCCACCTACACCTACGACGCGGATAACCGGCTGACCAAGGCTCTGGACGCCTCTGGCGTGCACGGCGCCGACGACAGCCCGATGCAGACCGAGGCGTCGTACACGGGCTTCGACGAGGTGGCGAAGTCGCGGCACAAGCGCGAGACCGCGACCACGTGGACGTTCACGAAGTACCGGTACGACCCGAACGGCAACGTCGACCGCCGGTTCGAGAACGGCAAGGAGACCGGCACCGACATCAACACCGCGACCCAGACAGCGCCGCCGCGGGAGCACCAGCTCAGCTACGACGAGGCGGACTGGCTCACCCAGCAGCTCGACCTCGGCACGGACGGCGCGTGCAAGGACGACCAGCGAATCGTCAACTCCTTCTGGGGCACTGGCTGGGAGCGCCAGCGCGAGGTGTTCCGGGGCGACGCTTCCTGCACGGCCGACTCGGGAACGTGGAAGCGGCGCCAGGTGACGAACTGGGACCACTTCAACAACGGCAAGCTCAAGACGCTGACGACCACGGCCTACAAGTCGGACGGCAGCTCGGAGGTCACGGAGAAGCACGACGTCGGGTACTTCGAGGGCTCGCGGTACGAAAACGGACACCGGACGACCGACTCGTTCATCCTGAAGCGCGGCGACAGCGGGACCACCTGTGTCGGGCCGACACCCTGTGATGCCGACTACGACTACGACGCCCGCGAAAAGCTCATCAAGCACCAGAAGCGGGCGGGGTCCGTCGCGACGTACACCCTGGACGAGCCGTCCAAGCTGATCGGCGACACGTCGGTCCGCGCCGGCAACGTGACCACCGAGTCGGCCGATGGTTCGACGACGACTCGCCGGTACGAGGGCAACCAGCTCAAGGAACTGTCAGCCGGCGGGTCCACGGCCTCGTACGTCTACGACAACTTCGGCAACGTCGACTGCGTGACCGCCGGCGCGGGCGGTACGTCCTGCCCGAACGGCGGGACCAGCCTGATCGCCGACTACGCGTACGACAACCTTGACCGGATGGTGTCGCAGAAGACGTACGCCACTGCGGGTACGGCCACCGACACCGCCGACTACACGTACGACGCGCTGGACCGGATCAGCAAGGAGGTCGAGACCCACGAGGGCACCACCGACGACCGGACGACGGACTTCACGTACCAGGGCCTGTCGAACCTGGTGACGGAGGAGAAGCAGTCCGGCGGGTCGAACCCGAAGACCAAGAGCTTCTCGTACGACGCGTACGGCCACCGGATCGCGATGCAGGACAAGACCAACGCGACCGGCGTGACCGAGACGTTCACCTACGCGACCGATGTGCACGGTTCGGTGAGCCAGCTGATCAGCGAGGCGGGCACGGTGAAGGCGTCGTACGGCTACTCCGCGTACGGCAGCCGGGACAACAGCCTCTCCACGGGCGACCTGAACGACAAGGCGCCGCTCAACCCGTACCGGTTCCAGAACAAGCGGCTGGACTCGGGGTCGGCGACCACCGCCAAGCCGGCGTCGAGCGTGGACATGGGTGCCCGGCGCTTCGGCGTCGACACCGGGCGGTTCCTCCAGCAGGACATGTTCGCCAACGCGCTGGGTGACCTCGCCCTGAACCTCGACCCGCTGACGCAGAACACCTACGCCCTCGCGGGCGGCAACCCGGTGTCCTTCGTCGAGGTCGACGGCCACATGGTCATCGCCGATGGCGGCGGTGGCGGCTCGACGAGCCCCAACCCGACCAGGCCCACCCCAGCCCCAACCCCGGGGCCCAGCCCCTCGCCGTCGGCGCCTAATGACGGGCGGAACTGGGACCTGCCGAAACCCGATAAGAGCTGGTGGGAAAAGGCTGCGAACGTCTCCGATTACGTCGCCGGGCCGCTGATGGCCGCACCCCAGGCGGTCGGCGAGTTCGGCTCGTACGCGGGCAAGTACATGCATTCGAACTGGAAGTGGCTCGCGTCGAAGGCCGGCAGTTTCAACTCCTCGCTGAGCCACCACCCGAAGCTGAGGGACCTGGGTCGTTGGGCGCGCGGCGACGTGGCCGGAAGGCTCGGGAAGGGGCTGGGCATCGTGGGCGCGGGCATCAGCTTCATGAAGCACCGCAGCGAGGGCGACAAGGTGCTGGCGGCGGGCGCGAAGACCGGTGTCGAGTTTGCGGGAGCCTGGGCCGGGGCGAAGGCGGGCGCCGCCATTGGAGCCGCGATCGGGTCGGCACTACCCGGTGCCGGTACGGCCGCCGGTGCCCTCATCGGCGGCGCGGTCGGTGCGTTGGCCGGAGCCTTCACCGCGGGGGAGATCATGGATAGCGGCGTCGGCGAAAAGCTCGAGTCCGGTATGGATGCCGCTCAGGACTGGGCTGGGGACAAGATCGGCGATGTCGGAGATGCGATCGGCGGCCTTTTTGACTAACGTTCCCGACAAGTTTTGACACCGGTGGATCCAGGACGGGGATCGGAAAGGGAGATTCGGTGAACCTCAAACTCTTCATTCCGCTCCTCGTCCTGGCTCTGATCAGCCTGTCCGCACTCTTCCTGCTGCCGAAGATCTGGCGGACGGAGGCCGATGTCCAGCGGCCCGAGGCGACGGAGAAGTGGTGGCCGTTCGGTGAAGCCCTGCGTGAAAGCTTCGTCCGCGGACTGCCGGTTGGCATTCTCGCCGCGAACGCGCTGACCGTGACCGGGGTACTGGTGCTGGTCGAGGAGTCGACCAGCGGCGGCACGTCGCAGGCGGCCGCCGAGGCGGCCTGGATCGCCTTTCTCGTGTTCGTCGGGCTTATCCTGGTCGATTTGTCGGTGACCCTGTTCAATCGACCCAAGTTCGTCGTACCGCCAGCGGCGCGAGATGAGCTTGGTGCCATCGCGTTGTGGTGGCGCAGCCGCAAGCATCGCCACTCTCGGCGGAAGGCGGCGATGTAATCGGCAACTGCGTGGCGGCAAGTGTTCGCGGGCCACGGCGAATTTGCTGTTTCTACAGCAAGTTCGCCGTGGCCATTTCGCGCTTACCAGGCCGTCGCACCGGCTCAGCCGGCCACGCCGCTGCTGAGCACGTCGGCCAGGTTGAAGCGGACGGGACGCTCGAGTTGGTCGTACCGGCACGAGCTCGGGTCGCGGTCGGGCCGCCAGCGGACGAACTGGGTGGTGTGCCGGAACCGGACGCCCTCCATGTAGTCGTACCGGACCTCCACGACCCGCTCGGGGCGCAGCGGGACGAAGGACAGGTCCTTGCCGGCGTTCCAGCGGCTGCCCTCGTTCCGGCGCGGTGTGCGCTCCCCGCCCAGGTGGGCCGCCCAGTTCCACGGGTGCCCCTCGAACTCGGTGACCAGCGGCTGCAGTTCGGCGAAGAGGCTCTTGCGGGTGGCCATCGGAAAGGCGCCGACCACGCCGACCGAGGCGAGCACGTCGCGCTCGTCGTACAGCCCGAGCAGCAGCGAGCCGATCGCGTCCGGGCCGGACTTGTGCAGCCGGTACCCGGCCACCACGCAGTCCGCCGTACGCTGGTGTTTGATCTTGCTCATGACCCGCTTGTCCGGCTGGTACGTCAGGTCCATTGACTTGGCGATCAATCCGTCCAGCCCCGCGCCTTCGAAGAGCTCGAACCAGCGCCGCGCCGTGTCCAGGTCGGTGGTGACCGGGGTGATGTGCACCGGCGGCGTGGCGTCGGCCAGCACCCGTTCAAGCTCCTTCCGCCGGGTCATGAGCGGTTCACCGGTGAGGTCGACGTCGTCGACCGCGAGCAGGTCGAACGCGATGAAGCTCGCCGGAGTCTGCTCGGACAGCAGCTTGACCCGGCTGGCGGCCGGATGGATCCGCTGCTGCAGCGCCTCGAAGTCGAGCGTGTTCCGTTCGGCGTCGGCGATGACGATCTCGCCGTCGATCACGGCCCGTCGCGGAAAGTTGGCCAGGACCGCCGCAACCACCTCGGGGAAGTAACGCGTCATCGGCCGCTCGTTGCGGCTGCCGATCTCGACCTCGTCGCCGTCCCGGAAGATGATCGAGCGGAAGCCGTCCCACTTCGGCTCGTAGAGCTGACCCGGTGGGATCTCGGCGACCGGCTTGGCCAGCATGGGGGAGACGGGCGGCATGACAGGTAAGCGCACCCGCCCATTGTCCACCTCGTGCCGCCGTCCCGGGCGGGGCAGACCTCCGGCGTGGGCGCCAACCTCACCGGTGGCGTCGTCGCACTACTGCGTCAGCTCCGCGGGGCGTACATGATGACCGCGACGCCGGCCAGGCAGATGATGGCACCCGCCAGGTCGTACCGATCGGGGCGGAACCTGTCGACGGCCGTGGCCCAGCCGAGGGAGCCGGCGACGAACACCCCGCCGTACGCGGCCAGCACGCGGCCGAAGTTGGCGTCCGGCTGCAGCGTGGCAACGAAGCCGTATAGGCCGAGCGCGGCGACGCCGGCACCGATCCAGAGCAGCCCGCGGTGTTCCCGCA
>DASVMV010000028.1:0-4967 GCA_036384155.1 Micromonosporaceae bacterium | reverse complement strand
CCGGCCCGGGGCCCGCGATCGCTTTAGAGAGCAGTAGGCGTGCGTTCGAGTTTGCCGCGCACAGCCCGCTCGCGGACCTGCTCTAGGTAGCGGCGAGTTGGCCGCTCATTCGACGGTCACCCGGTAGACCGTCGGCCCGTCGCCGAGGAACACCCGCCCGTCGGGGTGTACGGCGAGGAACTGGGCGGGCTGGCGAACCACGGTGGTCATCGCGAGGTCGGCCCGGCGGATCCGCAGCAGTTCGTTGCCGGTGTGGACGTAGAAGGTGTCGCCCGCCCTGTGGTAACCCAGGCGGCCGCCGGACGCCGGCAGGCTGACCCGACGAGTGACCGAGCGCGATGCCACATCGAAGGCGGACAACTCCCCGCCGGCCAGCACCCACACCGCACCGTCCGTGTCGGTGACCAGGCCGTCCACCGTCCGCGTGCCGGGTACCGCGACCACCTCGAAGACCTTGGCGTCGGCAGCCGGATCGAACCCGAACAGTACCGCCTCGGTCTGGGTGGGCGGCGGGACCGAGTATCCGCCGTAGACGGAGGTGCCGCCGATGATGAGCCCGTCGGCATAGGTGAGCGCGACGATCGACTGGTCGGTGACCACCGGCCGGTGGATCCGCGGCACGTCGGTGGCCTTGTCGACGATGACCAGGGCGCCGCCCAAGGTGGTGTTCGGCAGGGTGCCGTACGCGACCCACGCGGCGGCGTCGGTGCTGGCCCGAGCGCGTACCTGGTCGAGATTCTTCAGGTCCACCACCTTGACCGGGTTCTCCGGCGTTCCGGCCGGCCCCGGGGAGTACTCGGTGCTGCTCCACGCGGCGGACGGGTCGTAGCGGTAGAACCGGGCGTCCGGGTAGGCGCCAAGCCAGACGGTGTCGTCGAGATCCAGCACACTCTCGGTCTGCGCGAAGCGGTGGAAGTCTGTCGCGCCGGTATCCGGGTCGATCTGCGCCACGCCGCCGTTGAGGTATCCGCCGGCCCACAGCCGGCCGGTCACCCCGACGCTCAGGCTGGCCAGCGGGATCGGTTCCCCCGGAACATCGGTCAGCGTGACGTCGGAGCGCCCGGTGAGCGGGTTGTACCGGAACAACTCGCCCCGCCACAGCATGCCGACCAGCGTGCGCCCCGGCCAGGCCGGGTCGGCGAGCGTGACCCAGCCGATGCCCCGGTTGTTGACCACCCGTCCGGCGAATGTCAGCCCGGTGCCTGTCTCCATCCCGGTCTCCGGGTTGAAAGCGGTCAGCCGCGCGTTGCGGGTGTAGTACACCAAACCACCCGGCCCGGGCTCCGATACGTCGAGTCCGGCGACGTTGTCGCGCAGCGGGCTCCACCGCTGCGCCGCGACGTCCCAGAAGCCCAGCAGGCCGTTGATCGCGCTGCCGAAGCGTGCCCAGACCCGGCCGTCGAAGGCGTTCAGGTCGTACACGGTCACCCCGGCGCCGGTACCCAACTCGGCGGGCCGCGGCAGCTCCCGCATCGCGCCGGTGACGACGTCGATCTCCATGACATGGGTGTCCGGCTGGGTACCCGCGTAGATCTTTCCATCGAGGACGGCGATGCTGCGTACGTACATGTTGCCGGGCAGCACCGTGCCGTAGTCACGGGTGTGCCCGGTGGCCGGGTCGTACCTGAACACCCGCCCGCCCGGGTACGTGCCGCCGTACAGGATGCCGTCATCGTCGACCGCCAGCCGCCAGATGTACGTCTCGCTGGCCAGCGGCCGGCCGAGCCGCTCGACAGGACTGTCCTTTCCGGGACGGCGCCGATAGAGCTCACCGGTCGAGTAGGCGCCGACGTAGACGGAGCCGTCCGGGGCCACAACCACGGCGTACGAGCCGGGTGCGCCGTCGAGCGGCTGGTAGGACACGCTTCGGCGGGTGCGCGGATCGATCGCGGCCAGGTGCGCGGGGTTGCCGCTCACAGCCGACCACAGCACGGGCCGACCATCCGGTCCGGGACCGACCGCGCCGCCGATGAGAAGGACGTCCCGCAGGGGAATGCCCAGGTCGTCGACGGTTGCCGCCGCCCAGGCCGGGCGCGAGGTGCGTAGGGAACCGACTAGACCCGCGGTGACGCCTGCGGTGACGCCGGTGACAAAGGCTCGCCGAGACATTCGCACGAGGGTTCCTCCTGGGATGGGGTGGGATGGGAAGCAGCCGAGAGCGTCGGCCGGTCGGGGTCGACCCCCGTCGCTCAGTCGAGGTCGAGCCGGACGAGTTCCCGGCGGCGCAGGGTGAACAGATCTCCCGTGCGGACGTCCGCCGCCACCTGGGCCTCGTTGTACCACTCCGCGGCCAGCCCGGTCGCCACCGCTCTAGTCGAGGCGTCTACGTCGACCCACAGCACCGCTTCCGTGGTGGCCAGGGTCGGCCGGCCTAGGGCGTGCGCGAACTTGCCCACGCGGCCGGGAGCGGCCTGGCCGGTCGCGCGTACCGTCCGGGTGGCCGGATCGCCCACGAAGAGCGCGCCGGTGTTGGTCACGCCGTACAGCAGCCCGCCGTGCCAGTGCAGGCTGGCGTAGGCCGTGGTGCCGGGAATCGGCGTCCAGGTCCACCGGGCTTCCCGGGTGGACAGGTCGAACGCCAGCACGACGGCCTCGGTCGCCTTCGGCGCGACCCCGTCCGCCGCGATCTCCGTACCGAGATAGGCGACGCCATGGTGAGCGGTGACCGCGCTGGCCGCCTGGTCCGGCACCAGGGCGTCGTAGCGGTCGATGCGGCCGGAGCCCGGGTCCACCACCGCCAGGGCGCCGCCGGTGTGGCCGTACTGGTTGCGCGTGCCGATCAGCAGCAGCCCGGTGGCCTCGTCCCAGTGCATGTCCCGGGGCCGGTTGGACAGGCCGCCGATCTCGCCGATTCGTCGGACGGTTCCGGTGCGGTGGTCGTACGTATCGACGAACGCGCCTGGGTACACGGCCAGGAACGTGCGGTCGCCCACTTGTGTCATCGACTTCGCCTCACCCGCCATCGGCACCCGCTCGACCGTGCCGGCGCGTACGTCGTGCACCGCCAGCCCGAAGTTGCCACCGACCAGGACCCGGCCGTCCCCGGTGGCCGACATCGACTGCGGCGGCTCCGGCCCGAGCCGCAGTCCGGCCTGCTGGAGGTCGACGACGATCGCCGACCCATTGGCCCACCGCCACCACATGCCGCCACCGGACGCGCCGAGCACCGCCCCGTCCCGCAGGAACAGGCCCCGGGTCTCCTCGCCGGGTGAGGGCACCCCCAGCCGGGTCAGCCGCCCGGCGTCCACGTCGTACGAGTACAAGGCGCCGCTGGGCCGGGCGGTGAAGTACACGATCCGGCCGTCGATGACGATGGCGTCGATGGTCCGTTCGCCGGAGGCCACCACCGTGTACCGGCTCGGGTCGGCTCGGTCGAGGACGGCCAGCCGGCCAGCGGGTTCAGTACCCGCGACGATCAGGTCGGGGGAGACCGCGACCTCGTAGACGAACGACTCGCCTGACAGTTCAGCCGGCAGCACGTGGGTCCGGCTGTTGGTTACCGGGTCGATGGCGACGAGCCGCGCGGCGGTGCCGGTTCCCGCGTACACGATCCCGTCCGGATCGACCGCGATGGACCGGACATACCGCAGGCCGGTCACCGCGGCGCCCAGGTTGCGCACCTGGTTGGTGGTCGGGTCGAGTTCGTACACCCGCCCACCCGGGTACGTGCCGGCGTAGATCACGCCGTTGGGGGCGACGGCGAGGTCGAACGCGAACTGCTCGTTGCCGAGTCGGGGGAAGCTGGTCACCGTACCGGCCGCCCGGTCAACGCGGTGCACGTCGGCCACCGGGTACATGCCCGCGTACACGGTGTCGTCGGTGGCCGCGGCGCCCCAGCCGCCCTGGCCGGTGGGCAGTTCGACGTTGCGGATCACGCGACCGCTGACCAGGTCGATCTCCCCGAGGACCGGGGGGACCAGGCCGCGGGTGACGACGTAGCCCCGGTCACCGCGGACCGCCGCGCCGACGATGGGCGCGCCGAGTACGGCGGGTCCCAGGCCGATGACCTCGGCCGTACCGGCGGCGGCCGCCGGAGCCGCCCGGCCCACGAGGGGCAGGGCGAGACCGGCCCCGGTGGCCGCCAGCAGGGCGCGTCGTGACACACGCATCTCTGTCCTCCTCACAGCTGGACGCGGACCAGGTTGCGGCCGCGCAGCGCGTACAGCGCCGATCCGTCGGGGGCGGCGGTGAGCAGCGCGGAGGCGCCGTACCACTGGGCGTTCAGGCCGGTGACGAACGGGGTGACCGACAGCGAATCCGGGTCGAGCCGCCAGATGTCCTTGCCGCTGGTGCCGTAGATGACGTCGTCGACCAGCACCATCGTGGTCTGCCCGGCGGCGACCGTGGAGGTCGCCGTCACCTGGTGGGTGCGGGTGTCGACGACGAACAGGGTGCCGGTATCGGTGACCCCGTACAGCCGGTTTCCGACGGTGACCAGGTCCACGATCTGCTTCGCGCCGGGCACCGGCACGATCTCCCAGCGCTTGCTGCGGGTGGCGAGGTCGAAGCCGGCGAGCCGGGCCTCGGTCGCCCGCGGCGTGGTGCCGTAGCCGTTGACGATGGTGCTGCCCAGGTAGACCTCGCCGGGCCGGGTCGCGACCGAGCGGACCGACTGGTCGGTGATGATGTTCCGGTACACGTCCAGCGCGCCGGTGCTCACGTTGTACAGCGAGACTGCCCCGCCGTACCGGCCGTACTCGGGCTCGGTGCCGACCACCAGGGTCTGGTCCGCCGGCGAGTACGCGTTGTCCAGCGGCCGGGTCTGTTCGTTGCCGATGGTCGTCACCCGCTGCGGCTCGCCGTCCGGCGCCATGCGGAACAGGTAGGCGAGCGTGTAGACGGACATCCAGATGTCGCCACGGATGGCCGTCATCGCCTTGGCCTCGCCAGGCAGGAACCGCCGGTCGGAGGTGCCGGTGGCGAGATCGTGTACCTGCACCCCGGCCTTGCCGGAGACGTACACCCGC
>DASVMV010000027.1:0-4333 GCA_036384155.1 Micromonosporaceae bacterium | reverse complement strand
CCCGGCGGTCCGCGCCGCGATGGCCGGCACGACGGTGGCCGCGCTGATCGGTGGGCTGCTCGGCGGCTCGGCACTCAATGTGGCCGGGGCCGCCGCGGCGCTGACCGTACCGATGGCGACCCTCGCCGCGCTGCGGGTGCTCGATCATGCCACGGAACGCACCCAGCCAACCGGTCCGACCAGTCAGCCGGCCGAGGTGTTACCGTGGAATCCCGTGGATCGCGTGAGCTCGTCGAGCGAAAGCGCGCCGGTCTGCACAACTGTGACGGACGACCACGGGAGCAGGCGTTGGCCCCTTCAGCAAGGACGACCAGACACATCTTCGTCACCGGCGGCGTCGCCTCCTCGCTCGGGAAGGGCCTGACCGCCTCCAGCCTCGGCAACCTGCTCACCGCCCGGGGTCTTCGGGTGGTGATGCAGAAGCTCGACCCCTACCTCAACGTCGATCCGGGCACGATGAACCCGTTCCAGCACGGCGAGGTCTTCGTCACCGAGGACGGGGCGGAAACCGACCTCGACGTCGGCCACTACGAGCGGTTCCTCGACCGCGACCTCTCCGGCAACGCCAACGTGACCACCGGCCAGATCTACTCGGCGGTCATCGCGAAGGAGCGGCGCGGCGAGTACCTGGGCGACACCGTCCAGGTCATCCCGCACATCACCAACGAGATCAAGGCCCGGATCCTGGCCATGGCCGACCCCGGCGAGGAGGGCCACAAACCGGACGTGGTGATCACCGAGGTGGGCGGCACGGTGGGCGACATCGAGTCGCTGCCGTTCCTCGAGGCGATCCGCCAGGTACGCCATGACCTGGGCCGGGACAACTGCTTCTACCTGCACGTGTCGCTGGTGCCCTACCTGGCGCCCTCCGGCGAGCTCAAGACCAAGCCCACCCAGCACTCGGTGGCCCAGTTGCGCAGCATCGGTATCCAGCCCGACGCCCTCGTGTGCCGGTCGGACCGGGAGATCCCCGACAAGCTCAAGCACAAGCTCTCGCTCTACTGCGACGTCGACCGCGAGGCGGTGATCGCGGCGCCGGACGCGCCGAGCATCTACGACATCCCCAAGGTGCTGCACCGGGAAGGGCTCGACGCGTACGTCGTACGCCGGCTCGGCCTGTCGTTCCGCGACGTCGACTGGACCCGCTGGGACGACCTGCTCGACCGGGTGCACCACCCGCGGCACACGGTCCGGGTGGCCCTCGTCGGCAAGTACGTCGACCTGCCCGACGCCTATCTGTCGGTGAGCGAGGCGATCCGCGCCGCCGGGTTCGCCCACCGGGCCCGCATCGACCTGCACTGGGTGCCCAGCGACGAATGCGACACCCCCGCGGGTGCCGCGGCCGCCCTGAACGGCGTCGACGGGATCGTGATTCCCGGTGGCTTCGGCGTGCGGGGCATCGAAGGCAAGATCGGTGCGGTCACCTACGCCCGGGAGAACAACATCCCCATCCTGGGGCTCTGCCTCGGCCTGCAGTGCATGACCATCGAGGTCGCCCGGCACCTTGCCGGCCTCGCCGGCGCCAACTCGCTCGAATTCGACGACGAGGCCGCCCACCCGGTGATCGCCACCATGGCCGATCAGGAGGACATCGTCGCCGGCAAGGGCGACCTGGGCGGTACGATGCGGCTGGGGTCGTACCCGGCCCGACTCGTGCCCGGGTCCATCGTCGCGGAGGCGTACGGGACGACCGAGGTGACCGAGCGCCACCGGCACCGGTACGAGGTCAACAACGCCTACCGGGACGCCCTCACCAAGGCCGGCCTGCGCATTTCCGGCACCTCCCCGGACGGCCGGCTGGTCGAGTTCGTCGAGCTCGACCGGGAACTGCATCCGTTCTTCGTGTCCACGCAGGCACATCCGGAGCTCAAGAGCCGGCCGACCCGCGCGCATCCGCTGTTCGCGGCGTTCGTCCGGGCGGTGGTGGACTACTCCGCCGCCGACCAGCTGCCGGTGCCGCTGGGCGAGCCGACGTCGTCGCCGTACCTGCCGGCCGGCGGAATCGCGCAGAACGGGCACACCGGCGTGGCCTGGTCCGCGTCGACCGGTTCCGCATCGTGACCGGGCAACGGTCCGGCCACGCGTACGAGGTGCGGTCGCGACAGGAGCGCTTCCGGGGGCCGGTGTTCTCGGTCCTGACCGACGAGGTCGTCATGCCCGGCGGCCGGGTGGCGCCCCGGGACTACGTCCGCCACGTGGGCGCCGTCGGTGTCGTGGCGCTGGACGAGGCGGACCGGGTGGTGCTGGTCCGGCAGTACCGCCATCCGCTCGGCCGGTCCATCTGGGAGCTTCCCGCCGGCCTCATCGACGTGGCGGGGGAGGAATTGCCGGCAGCGGCCCACCGCGAACTCGCCGAAGAGGTCGACCTGGTGGCGGGCCGGCTCGACCTGCTGGTCGACATGCACACGTCGCCCGGCTTCAGCAACGAGATCATCCGGATTTTCCTGGCCCGCGACCTGTCCGAGGTGCCGTCGCAGGAACGGCACGAGCGGCGGGACGAGGAGGCCGACATGCAGGTGGCGTGGTTCGACCTCGACGCGGCGGTCGGCATGGTGCTGGCCGGGGAGATCACCAATGCGGCGTGCGTGGCCGGGCTGCTGGCCGCCGCCCGGGCCCGCGAATCGGGGTACGCGCAGATGCGCCCGGCGGACACACCGTTGCGCCGGTGACCGGGCGACCTGGTTCGCTGGCGCGGACCACGGCTGCGGGTATATCGTGCGCCCGCGCGAAGACCCGCGCGGGCAGCATGGGGCCGCTCGGCGGCGGGTAAACGGTACGGGTGCGGTGCGGCCGGAACGCGGCCGGCACCCGTGTGCCTGGTGGCCGTCCTAGACTGCCGCCGGCAGGAGGTGTGGGTAGGGCAACGGGGCCGTGCCCACCCGAAGAGAAGAGGTGTCAACATCGTGAAGGTCGGAATTCCACGCGAGGTCAAGAACCACGAATATCGCGTGGCGATCACGCCTTCCGGCGTGCATGAGTTCGTCCGCGCCGGTCACGAGGTGTTCCTCGAGGCGGGTGCCGGTACCGGCTCATCCATCACCGACGACGAGTTCACCAAGGCGGGCGCCACCATCCTGGGCACGGCCGACGACGTCTGGGGCACCGCCGACCTGGTCCTCAAGGTCAAGGAGCCGATCGAGGAGGAATACCACCGGATGCGCGAGGGGCAGGTGCTCTTCACCTACCTGCACCTGGCCGCGTCGAAGGTGTGCACGGACGCGTTGATGGACCGGAAGGTCACCGGCATCGCGTACGAGACCGTGGAGCTGCCGGACCGGTCGCTGCCCCTGCTGGCACCGATGTCCGAGGTGGCCGGCCGGCTCGCGCCGCAGGTGGGCGCGTACCACCTGCAGCGGGTGGGCGGCGGCCGCGGCATCCTGATGGGCGGCGTATCCGGCGTCTACGCGGCCAAGACCGTCGTCCTCGGCGCCGGCGTCTCCGGCATGAACGCGGCGGCGATCGCGCTCGGCCTGCAGGCCGAGGTGCTGCTGCTGGACAAGAACATCCACCGGCTGCGCCAGGCCGACGCGATCTACCGCGGCCACCTGCAGACCGTCGCCTCCAACACATACGAGATCGAGCGGGCGGTTCTCGACGCCGACCTCGTGATCGGCGCGGTGCTGGTGCCCGGTGCGAAGGCGCCGACGCTGGTCACCAACGAGTTGGTGTCCCGGATGAAGCCGGGCAGCGTGCTCGTCGACATCTCCATCGACCAGGGCGGCTGCTTCGAGGACTCGCGGCCCACCACGCACGCCGACCCGGTCTACAAGGTGCACGAGTCGATCTTCTACTGCGTGGCCAACATGCCCGGTGCGGTGCCGCACACCAGCACGTACGCCTTGACGAACGTCACCCTGCCGTACGCCCTGGAGCTGGCCAACCACGGCTGGCGCGAGGCGATGCGCCGCGACCCGGCGCTGGCGCTGGGCCTGAACACGCACGGCGGTCAGGTCACCTACGGCCCGGTGGCCGACGCGCACGGCATGACGGCCGTCGCGCTCAACGACGTCCTGAGCTAACGGCTGCGAGCGAGCGAGCTGGCGCGGCGGCGTCTGGACTGAGGAGCGAAGCGACGAGGGAAGACGTCGGGAACAGCGCCGCGCGAGCGAGTGAGCCAGACAGCAGGGTGCGGGCCGGTGAGGGTACCGAGCCGTCGCCGGCCCTGCGCCGCGCCGTGCGCAGCTACCTCGACCACCTGACCGTCGAGCGCGGGCTGTCGGTCAACACGCTCGCGTCGTACCGGCGGGACCTCGACCGCTACCTCGGCACGCTGGCCGCGAGCGGGGTCGAGGACCTGGCGGCCGCCGACGCCGGCCACATCACCCGGCACATC
>DASVMV010000026.1:0-10782 GCA_036384155.1 Micromonosporaceae bacterium | reverse complement strand
TACCTCAGTTCCGGGCCTTCGTCGCGTTCCGGGCCGTGACCTTCGGTTTACGGGCGGTCCGAGGAGGCGGCTCCAGTGGCGGTTCAGCATTGGTCCCTTTCCTCAGCGAGCTGGCTTGATGGTGTCGTTGTAGCAATCCGGGGCAAAGCCCGGACCGGTCCGCCCGGGCTCGGCTACCGTCGCCGGGGTGGGCGTACGAAACGGGGCGATCGAGGCACTCAAGGCAGATCGGTCCATGTCCACCCTGCGCCCCTCCCTCGAGCTGTCGTACAGCAACCCAGCGGTCGGGCCAGCGCTGGACGGGCTTTACGCGGCGTTCGTCCGGCCCGGGGACCTCGCCATTGACGTCGGCGCGCACGTGGGCGACCGGATCGGGAGCTTTCGCCGGCTGGGCGCCCGCGTCGTCGGGGTGGAACCGCAGCCGTTGTGCGTTCGCGCGATCCGGGCGCTCTACGGCGACGACGATGGCGTGACGCTGGTGGAGGCGGCGTGCGGGGCGTCCAATGGCCGCGTGCAGCTGTACGTCAACTCAACCAATCCCACCGTCTCCACCGCGTCGTCGCACTTTGTCCGCGCGGCGGACGGTGCCGACGGCTGGCAGGATGAGGTGTGGGACGCCCTTCTCGACGTCCCGTCGGTCACCCTCGACGCCCTTATCGCCCGGTACGGCGTACCGGCCTTCGTCAAGATCGACGTTGAGGGCTTCGAGGACGCCGTGCTGGCCGGGCTGACGCACCGTCCGCCCGCACTCTCCTTCGAGTTCACCACGATCGAGCGGGAGCTCGGCGTGCGCTGCCTGGCCCGGCTCACCGCGCTCGGTTTCACCCGCTTCGCCGTTGCGCTCGGCGATGACATGACACTGCCGCCGCAGGGGTGGCGCTCGGCGGACGAAATGGCGGCCCACCTGCGCGCGCTGCCCCACGAGGTGAATTCCGGGGACATCTACTGCCGGTAGTTGCGGCATGCAAGCCGTACGCCCGGCTTCCGGCCGGCCTGCTCCGCCTCGATCAACGCGTACACGTTCACCGGGTCTCCGTCGCGAAGAAAGCCGTCGCCCGCTTGAGGATCTTCACGTCCTCACGTAGCCGGCGGTTCTCCCGCCGCAGCTGCGCCAACTCGGCCCGCTCGTCGCTGCTCAACCCATCGCTACGGGCTCCGACGTCGAGCTCGGCCTGCTTAACCCACCACGTTGTGACCGGCCGCGGCCAGCTGTCGGCACGTCGCGGCGCCGATCCCCGGCTACCACCCGTGACCACGGTCAAGCCGGTGCCTGAGGCTGGTTCGCCCACTGCTGCTCCCTCCCCTGGTTGATCAACAGCAGGCTAGCCCCCGGGTCGTGGCCTCGTGGCAGCAGAAGTGGCCGGGCACACAGCGCTCGCTCGCTTCGGAGACCATTGAGGACGGCGACCGGTGTCGCGGGTCGGTCATGGCCGGTAGGTCGCGCCGTCGACGAACGCCGGGGCGTTCGGGGAGACGCCGACGACGGGCTCGCCGCCCCAGATGAGCATCCGGCTGCCGGTCCATACCGCGGCGTGACCGACGCGGGCACGCAGCGGCGAGGTGGGCATCGGCGTCCAGCGGTTCCTGGCCGGGTTGTAGGCGTACCCGCGCAGGGGTGTCGTCCAGCCGTCGCCGCGCCAGGTCCGTCCGCCCCAGACCAGGAGCTGGTGGCCGGTCCAGATAGCGGCGTGCTCGACCCGCCCCACCGGCATGGCGGGAATCCGCCGCCACCGGTTGGTGGCCGGGTTGTACGCGACGCCGTCGGTGTACATCTGGTACGAAGGTGCGCCCGCCTGGCCGCCGACGACGAGCACCTCGGTGCCGGTCCAGGTCGCCGTGGCGTCCTTGCGCGGTGCCGGCAGCGGCGGCAGGCGCCGCCAGGTGTGGGTCACCGGGTTGTACGCGGCCGCGTCGGCGAAGGCCTTCGTGCCGCCGATGTTCGCGTCGGGCGCGCCTTCCCCTCCGACGATGACCATCTCGGTACCGGTCCACGTCCCCGCGGCGCGCCGCCCGGCCAATGGGCTAGCCGGCAGCGGGTACCAGCGGTTGGTGTCCGGGACGTAGGCGCTGCCGCTGGCGCTGTAGTCCCCGCAGCAGCCGCCGCCCCACTTGAGCACCTGCCGCCCGGTCCATACCGTGACCGAGCCCCCGCCCGAGTTGTACGGCGCCGTGTTCACCGGCCGCCAGGTGTTGGTGGCCGGGTTGTATGCCGCATCGACGAGTCCCTCGACGATCATCTCGGTGCCGGTCCATACCGCGCTGTTGCTGCCCTCGGACACCTCGGGTGGGGCCGGAATGGGAGCCAGCTTGCGCCAGCGGCTGGTGGTTGGGTTGTAGGCGTACCCAGCTGTGCTCGCCGGCTCATCGGGGACCGGATACGCGTGGTAGACGAGCATCTCGGTGCCGGTTCACACCGCCATGACGCCGTACTTCCATTCGGTCACCAAGGCCGGCGGCAGCAGCCGCCACACGGCGGCCGGCTGGGTGGGCGGCTTCGGTGGCTTCGGTGGGATGGGCGCCGGTGTTACCGAAGGGACGGGTGCGGGGCTTGCCGTCGGTGGCGCGGACGTCGATGGCGACGCAGCCGGCGGCCCGGCCTCTTGGGTGCCGCTGTGGCCGATCAGCCAGCCGCCGCCCACGAGCATCCCGGCAACCAGCGTCGACGCCGCGACGAGCGCAGCGATCTGGCGCGGATTTCTTCTCATATATTCATGATCATCGCAAAAGCGGCATCCGAGCAGGGCCGAACGACCCGCGGCGGGAGGGACCCTCGTCGATCCTTTGCCGGAAACCGCGACCGGATACACCATCGACGGCCCGGCCTACGGCGCGTCTCAGCCCTCGGCCACGAGCTCCTCGAGGCGCGGCGCGTCAATCTCCAGCAGCTCGGCCGGCACGCCCTCGACCTCCACGCGCGTGTCGTGGAACGTCGGGCCGCCGCCCAGGTCGGTATCCCGCACCGCGGTCACCGCGTTAACGTTGCCGCGACCCGGACTGAGCCGTGCCCAGTACGCCTTGTAGGTGAACGCGACGCCCGGCCGGGTCGCATCGTCGACGGCGACCGCCGCGCGGAACGAGCCGCGGTCGTTGTGCACCCGCACCGGGCTCCCGTCGACCAGCCGGCGGGCCGCCGCGTCGTCCGGGTGCAGGTGCACCCGCGGCGGGCCCATCTTGCCGGCGTGCCAGGGCAACGAGGCGAACGTCGAGTTCAGGAAGAACCGGGCGGCCGGGGCGACCAGGACAAGCGGGAAGCGCTGCGCGAGCGCCGGATCGGCGGCCTCCAGGGGCGGTGTGTAGCCGACGAGCGGGTCGACGCCCAGGCGTTCGAGGGCCGGGTCGAGCAGCCGCGCGCGCCCGCCCGGCGTACCGAAGTCACCGTCGGCGAACGGCGCCGAGCCCACGGCGACGCCGGTCGTGCGCGCGTACGTCCGCTCCCGCAACTCCTCGAAGCTGACCGGCGTGCCCGCGAGCAGCTGCCGGGCCAGGTCCTCGTCGCTGTCGCGCAGGCGGGGATGGTCGAGCCCCAGCGCGGCCGCGATGCGGCGGAAGATCTCGGTGTTCGGCAGCGCCTCACCGGGCGCCCGCACGACCGGCAGGTTGAGCGTCGTGTAGTGGTGGCCGTAGGACGAGTGCAGGTCGAGGTGCTCGGGCTGCATCGTGGCCGGCAGCACGACATCGGCGTAGTCGCAGGTGTCCGTCCAGCGCTGCTCCAGCACGGTGGTGAACAGATCCTCCCGGCGCAGGCCTTCGTGGGTCCGGTTCTGGTCGGGTGCGGTGGCGGCGGGGTTGGCGTTGAAGACGACCAGCGAGGTGACGGGCGGGTCTGCCTCGCCGGTGAGGGCCGCCGCGAGCCGGCTCATGTTGATCGACCGCGCGGGTGGCGCCGGCATGCCCTTCGGCCGCACCACGGCGTCCTCGTTGACCACGTGATGCCCTCCGGTCATGCACAGGGCTCCGCCGCCGGGATAGCGGAAGTCGCCGGTCACCAGCGGCAGCGCGCAGATGGCGCGGATGGCCTGGCCGGCCCCGCGGTGGCGCTGCAGACCCAGCCCGACGCGGATGGCCGTCGGCCGCGTCGTCGCGATGCGCTCGCCCAGCCGGCGCACGACGTCGACGTCCAGCCCGCACTCCGCCGCGGCCCGCTCCACCGGCCACTCGGCGAGCCGGGCCTGCATCTGCGGCCAGCCGACGGTGTGCGCGTCGAGCCAGGCCCGGTCGGCCGCGCCGGCGTCGAGCACGTGGCGCATGAGCCCCAGCGCCAGGGCCGCGTCGGTGCCCGGCAGCGGTGCGATGTGCTCGTCGCACCGCACGGCCGTGTCGGTGCGCAGCGGGTCGATGGCCACGACGTGTGCGCCCCGCGCCTGGGCCTCGCGCACGAAGGGCCACTGGTGCAGGTTCGTCGACAGCACGTTGGCGCCCCAGAGCAGGATCAGCCGCGCCTCCACGATCGACTCCGGCTCGAAGCCGACCGAGCCGCCGAAGAGCGAGCGCAGGGCGGCCGTGGCGGCCGCGGTGCAGATCGTGGGGCGCAGCCGCGACGCGCCCAGGTGCGCGAACAGGCGGGGGCCCATCGTCCAGCCCTGTACGTGCCCCATCGTGCCGGCGAAGTAGTACGGCAGGATCGCCTCGGCACCGTCCCGGTCGATCGTTGCCTGCAGGCCGGATGCCACGCGCGCGATCGCCTCGTCCCACGTCGCCCGCCGGAACGACGTCGGCCCCACGCCCTTGGGCCCCACCCGGACCCACGGAACTGTGAGGCGGTCGGGACCGTTGACCGCGTCGAGGTAGTGGTTGACCTTGCCGCACAGCGCGCCGCGGGTGAACGGGTGGTCCCGGTCGCCGCGGATGGCGACGGCCCGCCCGTCCTCGACGTCAAGTTGCCAGGTGCAGGTGTCGGGGCAGTCCAGTGGGCAGGCGCCGAGGTGAGTGGTGCGGGGCATGGGACGGATGCTACTGCTGCGACTGACCGCGACTGACCGGCCAGCGCAGCCAGCGGCGGCGCGGTCGCCGCGGCGCCGGCTCCGCCGGCACGGGACGAAGCGCCGGCTCGGGAGCGCGGCGCTCGGCCCGCCACCGACGTACGACCACGTCGGCATCGACCGGGCGGACCGCCACCCGGGGTCCGATCGGGGTGCGCAGCCAGTCGACGATCTGCGCGTTGAGATCGTGGACGAGGGCCCGCACGCCCTGCTCCGTGGGCAGGTCCCGGACCTCGTCCGGCAACTGCTCGATCTTCTTGCGCAGCAGCAGCGGGGTCGGCAGCAGCAGGTCGGTGGGCAGCGACTCCCGCTCGAGGAGGCCCTTGATCCACCACATCTCGTCGTACGGGTCGTCGCGGCCGGGGAGCGGCTTGCCCGCACCGGGCAGGTTGTCGAAGTCGCCCCGCTGCTGAGCCGTGCGGATCTGCGCCTCGACCGCGGCCTCCCATCCGCTGATCATGTGTCCCTCCTCTCGGCGGTCCCAACCGTACGCGGTCGGTGTGTCTGCCCGGCGTTGTCGGACGCCCCTGGTAGGAAGGACGTAAATCAAACAGGTGTACGGAAGAGGGATTCGATGGCCGCGACCCGCACTGCCGTCCGAGGGTTGTCCACCGACGAGTTGCAGACCATCCGCGACACGCTTGCGGCCGGCCGCAAACCCAAGGTGCGGTTCACCGAGTCGGCGGGCCAGGTGGCCGGGCAGACCGGCCAGGTGGTCGAACTGACCGACCCGGCGGTGTCGGACGAGTGGGTCGTGGTGCGGTTCGGCCGCGACGAGTTGCCCTTCTCCCCCGGCGACCTGTCGATCCCGCCGCGAGGCGCCGTGCGCCGCACCGATCCCAAGCCGGCGCCGGAGCCTGAGTTCCTGGTCACCCGGAACCCCGTTCCGGCGGCCCGGGCGGAGGCGGCCGCGCAGCCGGCACCGGTCGCCGCAGCCGGTGAGCCGGCACCGGCGGAGCCGAAGCCGACCCGACGGCCGGCCGCCAGGACCGCCCGGTCGAAGCCGGCGGCGGCGCTCACCGTGACGCTGTCCTACGCCGAGGGCGAGTGGACCGTGGCCGCGACGCAAGGCAGCAAGGCCCTGGCCAAGCCGTACGCGATCCGGCCGGCCGAGGCACTGAAGATGGTCGGCCTGGTCGACGTGCCGGGTGTGCACGAGGCGGTGGAGCACATCATGGCGGCCGAGCGGGCGCAGGCCGAGCAGCAGGCGGAGACCCTGCGCGCCAAGTTGGCCGAGATCGAGGCGCGGCTGGCGGAGCTGCGCGACGTCGGCTGAGCACGTTCATGTCGAGTGTGGACAACGGGGCTGGCACGAGGTTTGGTGGTTGCGGGCTGTCGAGAGGAACGCGAGACTGGGCCTGTTCACCTCCGTCCGCGAGCATAGCGAAGGGTGTCCGTGACAATGGGTTCGTCGACCGCAGACCAAGAGCGCCAGCCGAAGATCGACACGTCGGTGCCTCATTCTGCTCGGATCTGGAACTACTGGTTGGGCGGAAAGGACAACTTCGCTGTCGACCGCGAGGCCGGTGACCAGTATCGGAAGGTCTTTCCGGGCGTTATCGAGGTTGCTCAGGCCTCCCGGCAGTTTCTCGCCCGCACAGTCCGCTATCTGGTCGGTGAGGCGGGGATCCGCCAGCTTCTCGACATTGGTACGGGACTCCCGACGGTCGACAACACCCACGAGATCGCCCAGCGGGTGGCCCCGCAGTCCCGAATCGTCTACGTCGACAACGATCCCCTGGTGCTGGTCCACGCCCGTGCGCTGCTGGTCAGCACCCCCGAAGGTGCTACTCACTACATCGACGCCGACCTGCGCGATCCCGACAAGATCCTGGGCGAGGCCGCGAAGACGTTGAATTTCACCCAGCCCATCGCCCTGATCCTGAGCGGAATTCTGGGTCACATCACCGACACCGACGAGGCACGGTCGATCGTGGCCAAGCTGGTCGACGCGCTGCCCTCGGGCAGCTACCTGTCCATCAACGACGGCACCAAGGTCGTCGGCGGTCCGGGATTCGAGGAAGCGCAAGAGGGCTACAACGACAGCGGCGCGGTCCCGTACAACCTTCGCACGCCCGAGGAGATCGGGAGCTTCTTCACCGGTCTGGAGCTGGTGGATCCCGGTGTGGTGTCGTGCCCGCTCTGGCGGCCCGACCCCGACGCCGGTGTTCCCGCCAAGGTGGACGCTTTCGGGGGCGTCGGGCGCAAGCCGTGACGTCGACCGGCCAGGGTCCGGGCGTTGGTCGCTGAGCTGTGGTGGGCCGCGCTAAGGGCGTCGATGAGGTGGCCCGGGTCGAGGATGCGACGATAAACTGCGCGTCGCGCCCCCTCAGATCTTCGCCGTCTCCCCCATCCTGAACGTGCCCCCACCTCCCGCGGGCCGGCGCAGCGCCCTGTTGGAACGTGCCATCCGCCGCACCGGCGCACGTCGGGCCAAGGTCTGTTTCGTCCCGACCGCGGTGGGTGACAGCCAGGCCAGCCTCGAGGCCTTCTACGCCGCGTTCCGCGGTGCAACCCACGCCGAGCCGAGCCACCTCCAGCTGTTCGCCCAGCCGAACGTGCCCGACGTACGGTCGTTCCTGATGTCCCGGGACCTGATCTGGGTCGGCGGAGGCAGCGTGGTGAACCTGCTGCCGGCGGTCGACCGGACCGTCGACGTCGCCGGGCGGCGGGTGACCGGTTCGGCTAGTGCTCAGGGATGTGGGTCACCCCGATGCGCTTGCGGAACACCCAGTACGTCCAGCCCTGGTAGGCCAGCACGATCGGGGTGAACACCACCGCCACCCACGTCATGATCTTCAGGGTGTAGGGGGTCGACGAAGCGTTGTGCACGGTGAGCGTGCCGGCGGTGTCCAGGGTGGACGGCAGCACGGCCGGGAAGAGCGCGGCAAACAGGGTGGCGACCGCCAGGCCGATCGCGGCAGCCGTACCGGTGAAGGCCCATCCCTCCCGGTGGACCCGGTTGGCGGCCAGGCCGGCGACCAGCGCGAGGGCCGCGGCGGCGGCGAGGGCGACGGCGGCCGGGTTGTGCCGGATCGTGAGGGTCCAGGCGAGGAACGCGACCGCGAGGGCGGCGGCGGCCACCCCGACGCGTACCGCGAGGACACCGGCGCGGTGGCGAATGTCGCCGGTGGTCTTCAGGGCGATAAAGACCGCACCGTGGGTGAGGAAGAGCGCCGACGTGGTGCCGCCGCCGAGGAGGGCGTACGGGTTGAGCAGGTCGAACAGGCCGCCGACGTACTCGTGGTCGGCGTCCAGCGGCACGCCTCGGAAGATGTTGGCGAAGGCGACGCCCCACAAGAACGCGGGCACGAGGGAGCCGACGTAGATGGCCGCGTCCCAGCGCCGCTTCCAGGCCGCCTCCGGGCGCTTGGCGCGGTATTCGAACGCCACGCCGCGCACGATCAGCGCCAGCAGGATGAGCAGCAGCGGCAGGTAGAAGCCGCTGAACAGAGTGGCGTACCACTCGGGGAAGGCGGCGAACATGGCGCCGCCGGCGGTGATGAGCCACACCTCGTTGCCGTCCCACACCGGCCCGATCGTGTTGATCAGCACCCGGCGTTCCCGGTCGTCGCGGCCCAGGACGGGCAGCAGCATGCCGACGCCGAAGTCGAACCCTTCAAGGATGAAGTAGCCGGTGAACAGGACGGCGATCAGCAGGAACCAGACGGTGGTGAGCTCCACGATGCGCTCCGCAGGTCAGTAGGCGAACGCGAGGGGGCGGTCTGCATCCTCGCGGTCGGGCTCGGGTGAGGGCGGGGTGAGGTCGGGTACGCCGGCCTTGGCGTAGCGGATGAGCAGCCGGACCTCGATGACGGCGAGGGTGGCGTAGACGAGCGTGAACGCGGTGAACGAGGTGAGCACCTCGGTCAGCGAGACACTGCGGGACACGCCGTTGCGGGTGAGCATCTCGCCGAAGACGATCCACGGCTGTCGGCCCATCTCGGTGAAGATCCAGCCGAAGGAGTTGGCGGCCAGCGGCAGCAGCGGCAGGACCAGGCCGGCGCGCAGCAGCCAGCGCCCGGCGGTGGTACGGCTGCTCGGCGTACGGCCGCGCTGCTGGGCCCACAGCACCCATGCGGCGACGGCGGCGGCGGCCAGCCCGAAGCCGATCATGAAGCGGAAGCTCCAGTAGGTGACCGGGATGATCGGCGTGTAGCTGCCGGGGCCGTACTGGGCGGCGTACTGGGCCTGCAGGTCGTTGATGCCGTGCACGGTGCCGTTGGGGTCGCCGGTGCCGAGGAACGACAGCAGGTACGGGATCTTGACCGCGAAGACCTCCCGGCTGCCGTCGAGGCTGCCGACGGTGAACACCGAGAACGCGGCGGGCTGTTCGGTCTGGTAGAGGCCCTCGGCGGCGGCCATCTTCATCGGCTGCACCTGGGTCATGATCTTGCCCTGGATGTCGCCGGTGAGGACAACCGCCGCGGCGGCGGCCAGGGTGACCCAGGCGCCGAAGCGGGCGGCGAGGCGATAGGTGGGGGTGTCGACGGCGTCCGGGCGGCGGATCAGGTGCCACAGGGCGACGGCGACCAGCAGTGAGCCGGCGACGAGGAAGCAGCCGGCGATGGTGTGCGGGAAGGTGATCAGCGCGACCTTGTTGGTCAGGACGGCGAGGAAGTCGGTGAGTTCGGCCCGGCCGGTGTCCGGGTTGAGCCGGAAGCCCACCGGGTTCTGCATCCACGAGTTGGCGGCGAGGATGAAGTAGGCGCTGAAGACCGAGCCCAGGGCGGCGGCCCAGATGCTGGCGAGGTGGATGCGCCGGGGCAGCCGCTCCCAGCCGAAGATCCACAAGCCGAGGAAGGTGGATTCGAGGAAGAAGGCGACGAGGGCCTCGATGGCCAGCGGGGCGCCGAAGATGTCGCCGACGAAGCGGGAGTAGTCGCTCCAGTTCATGCCGAACTGGAACTCCTGCACGATGCCGGTGACGATGCCCATCGCGAAGTTGATCAGGAAGAGCTTGCCGTAGAACTTGGTCAACTGGAGGTAGCGCTCGTCGCCCGTGCGGTGCCACCGCGTCTGCAGGACGGCAACCAACACCGACAGGCCGATGGTCAGCGGCACGAAGAGGAAGTGGTAGACGGTGGTGACTCCGAACTGCCAGCGGGCGACGTCCAATGCGTCCACCAGGACCCCCAGATCGACGTACTACAAAACGTAGTAGATACTACCTCGCGTCGTAGAGTCGGTCCCAGTGGCGTACGTCCCACCGTTGCGGGCCGGGCGGCCCTGATCAACCGGGCCGGGCGGCGCATGCGACGATCGGGCGCTGATGAACATCCCGACACCATGGCGGCCGCCACTGCTGTGGCGGATGGCCCAACTGCTTGCGCGGGGCCTGGTGGCGCCGACCGCCCGGCTGCGGGTCAGCGGGGACGTGCCCGCGGCGCTGCGCAACGGTCCGCTGATCCTGGCCGCCAACCACATCAGCCCGGCCGACCCGATCGTGCTGGTCGCCGCGTGTCAGACCCGGCGGATCTCGCCGCGGATCATGGCGACCGGCGGACTGTTCCGGGCGCCGGTCGTCGGCGCCGCGATGCGGCACTTCGGTCACCTGCGGGTCGACCGCCGGACGCCGACCGTCGGCCAGGCGGTGCACACCGCCGCCGCGGCGGTGGCGGCCGGTTCCGTGGTGCTGGTCTATCCGGAGGGCCGCATCGGGCTCGACCCCGGCATGTGGCCGGAGCGGGGGCGCACCGGCACGGCGCGGCTGGCGCTGGCCAGCGGCGCACCCGTAGTGCCCGTCGCGCATTGGGGCTCGCACGAACTGGTGCCCTACCGCGCTCCCAAGGGCCTGGCGCGC
>DASVMV010000025.1:0-10898 GCA_036384155.1 Micromonosporaceae bacterium | reverse complement strand
CGTACGAGATCGCGGCCATGCTCAGACACTAGCCAGCCGACTACGTGGGCACCCGCTCCGACGCCATGGCCTCGGTCACCCGGCGCAGCTCGTCCAGCAGCTCATCGGCGCCGGCCGCCAGGCCTGAGGTGGCGATCAGGTTGCCGTCCGCGTCCAGCGACTGACGCAGGAAGATGGCCACCGGCTCGGGAATCGGCAGCATCTTCACCGCGACCAGAACCGGTTTGATCATCTCGGCCGCGCGCAGGCCGCCGGACATCATGCCGTAGCTCACCAGGCCCACCGGCTTGTCGTGCCACTCCCGGTACAGGTAGTCGATCGCGTTCTTCAGCGGCGCGCTGAAGCCACGGTTGTACTCCGGCATCACGAAGGCGAAGGCGTCCGACTCCGTAACGATCGCGCTCCACCGTTTGGTATGCGGGTGCAGGTATCCCCCCTCGACCGCCGGCAGCGGCTCGTCGTACCAGGGCAACGCGAGTTCGGCGAGGTCGACGAGGCTTACCCGGTCGAAGCCACCGTGCGCGATGGCGCGCGCGACGAACCAGTCTCCGATGCGACGGCCGACCCGGCCAGGTCGGGTACTGGCCACGAGAACGGTCAGTTGGGGCATGACGCCGTAGCTCCTACGGTCGGGACCCGGGCCGGCAGCTCGAGTCGGGGGATGAAGTAATGCGCGAGCGGCCCGATGGCCACCGCGTACAGAACCGTGCCCACGCCGACCGTGCCGCCGAGCAGCCACCCGACGGCGAGGACGGCAAGCTCGATCCCGGTCCGCACCACGCGGATGGAATGCCCGCGGGCGGCCAGGCCGGTCATCAGCCCGTCCCGCGGACCGGGGCCGAGCCGCGCCCCGAGGTAGAGGCCGGTGGCGATGCCGTTGAGCACTACCCCGGCCAGCAGCAGACCGACCTGGGCCGGCAGCCACCCGGCCGGCGGAAGCACCGCCAGCGCGGCGTCGGCGCTCAGACCGACGACGACCACGTTCGCGAGGGTGCCGAACCCGGGCCGCTGCCGCAGCGGTATCCACAGCAGCAGCACGGCCACCGCGACCGCGTTGATCACCATGCCGAACGAGAGACCGGTGCGGTGGGCGAGGCCCTGATGCAGTACGTCCCACGCAGGCAGGCCCAGGCGGGCGCGGACCAGCAGCGCGAGGCTGACCCCGAAGAGGACCAGCCCGGCGGCCAGCCGGACCAGCCGCGGCACCCAGTTGGTTGACATGTCACCAACTTACATCGAGCTTGATGACATGTCAACAACTTCTGGTACTGTGGTGCCCATGAGCGAACCCCGGTGGCTGGATCAGCGGGAGGCGCGGGCGTGGCGCGGCTACCGCCGGATGCGGCGGCTGCTCGACCTGCAGCTCAACCGGGAACTGCTCCGCGAATCCGGCCTCTCCGAGCCCGACTACGACGTGCTGTCCGACCTGTCCGAGACGCCCGACCAGCGGCTTCGCCTCACCGAACTCGCCGACCGGATGCTCTGGTCCAAGAGCCGGCTGAGCCACCACCTCACCCGGATGCAGCAGCGCGGCCTGGTCACCCGGGAGGAATGCCCGGGGGACGCCCGGGGATCGGTCATCGCCCTCACCGCTGCGGGGCGGCGGGCCATCGAGGAGGCGGCGCCGGCGCATGTGGAATCCGTCCGCCGGCACCTGATCGACCTGCTCACCCCGGCGGAGATCACCGCCCTGGGCGACCTCGCCCAGCGGGTCGTCGACCACCTCACCGAGCGGCGGTCCGACCGGCACTGACCCCTGTCGTCCGGCTGCGAGGATGTACCGGTGACGAGCCTTCTGATCCACTCGTTGCGCCTGGACGTCCCGGCCTACCGGGACGCCTGACGTGCAGCGGGCGGTCGTCGACCGGCTCCGCTGCCCGGTCTGCGCACAGCGGCTGGTCGAGGTCTCCGAGCCCGCCCGGGCGCTGCGGTGTGCCCGCGGGCATGCCTTCGACCTGGCCCGCCAGGGCTACGTGAACCTGCTCGCCGGTCGGGCTGCCCACGACGGCGACACCGCACCCATGGTGGCGGCCCGCGAGGAGTTCCTCGCCGCCGGCCACTACGCGGCCATCTCCGGAGCGCTGGCCGCGGCGGCGATCCGGCACCTGCCGCCGGCCGACCCGGCGCCGCTGGTGGTGGACGCCGGCGGGGGAACCGGCCGGCACCTCGCCGCCGTGCTGGACGCCGTACCGGATGCGGTCGGCCTGGTGGTGGACGTGTCCAAACCGGCGCTGCGCCGGGCGGCCCGGATCCATCCGCGCGCCGACGCCGCCCTGGCCGACACGTGGCGCGCCCTACCGCTGGCCGACGAGGCGGCGGCAGTCCTGCTCAACGTGTTCGCACCGCGCAACGGGCGGGAGTTCCGGCGGGTGCTGCGCGCGGACGGCGCGCTGCTCGTGGTCACGCCGGGGCCCGATCACCTGCGGGAACTGGTGACCTCTCTCGGTCTGCTCCGGGTCGATCCGGAGAAGGCCGACCGGATCGCGGCGGGGCTGGCGGGCTGGTTCCTACCCGGACCGGTGCACAACGACCGGGACCGGCTCGCATTGTCGCGGGCGGCGGCCCGGGCGCTGGTGGCGATGGGCCCGAGCGCCTGGCATGCCGACCAGCGCCGACTCGACGACCGGCTGGCGCTGCTGCCCGAGCCGATCGGCGTGACCGTGGCGGTGCAACTGGCCGTCTACCGACCGCGCTGACCGCCCTCGCCGATCAGGTGGAGAGGTCGATCTCTTCCCAGCCGCAGGGCGGATCGTGGTACGGCCCACGGAAGACCACCGCCCACTCCAGCGCCCAGCGGCGCTGGCCGGTCGCGTTGGCGTCGATGAGCCCACGCCGGGGCAGGCGGCGCCGCTGCGCCTCCAGGTGGCCCCAGTCGAGGCAGTAGTAGAGGTCGAGCAGCGCGGCGGCCTCGGCGGCCTCGCGGGGAGCGGCCAGGGTGCGTGAGCGCCACTGCGCGAAGGTCTCCCCTGCCGGCAGGTCGGGAAGCGTCTCCATCAGGCGTTCGTCGGTCGGCGATTCCGGGTCCAGGTGCTTGGTCAGTCCCAACACCCAGGCGAGCGCGAAGACGGCGTCGTGATGCAGCGCGAACGAGCGGTGGTCGCCCCGGCCGCCGACGACGAACTGCCACTCCGGCGGGGTGACCGCCTCGACCAGGTGTGAGCTGAGCAGCCAACTCATGGCCGGCTGCGGCGGCATGCCGAAACACCGGGCGACCACCAGGTGCAGGACCGCCGCGCGTTTCTCGATCTCCGCCGTCGGTCGCAGCTCCACCCGGTCGCCCGGCTCCCACACCAGCGGAAACCCGCGAGGCGGCACGGGTAGCCGCAGGCGCCGCAACTCCTCGAGGCTCGCCGCACGGACGACCCGGGGGTCGGGAGCGGGTACGGTCACGACACAAGTCCCTGCTAGTCGACGCGCTCGTCATCGCCTGGCCATTCCCCCGGCCAGCGCCTGGCCTTTCCCTGGCGACGGACGATACAACCCCCGCCGGGTCCCCGGGCCGCCGGGCGGTCAGCCGATGCGCTCCATCACCAACGGCGGCGTCGTGACCACGCCGGCCGACACCGACACCGCGTCCTGCGCCGCCTCCCGGGCGGCGGCCATCCGCTGCGGCTCGTCGGTCCGCAGTTCGAGAACCGGGTCGCCGGCGCGCACCGGGTCGCCGGGCTTGCGGTGCAGCACGACGCCGGCCGCGGCGCTGACCGGATCCTCCTTACGGGCACGTCCAGCGCCCAGACGCCAGGCGGCCAGACCGATCGCGTAGGCATCCAACGCCGCGATGACGCCGTCCGACTCGGCCCGTACGATCTCGGTCTCCTGCGCGGTCGGCAGCGGCGCGTCGGGGTCGCCGCCCTGCGCGCGCACCATGGCCCGCCACGTGTCCATCGCCCGCCCGTCGGCGAGCGCAGCGGCGGGATCGGCGTCCGGAAGGCCGGCGACCACCAGCATCTCCCGGGCCAGCGCGAGGGTGAGTTCCACGACGTCCGGCGGGCCGCCGCCGGCCAGCACCTCGACGGCCTCCGCCACCTCGACGGCGTTACCGACGGTCAACCCGAGCGGGGTGGACATGTCGGTGAGCAGCGCGACGGTCCGCACGCCGTGTGCGCCGCCCAGATCGACCATCGTGCGGGCCAGTTCCCGGGCGTCGTCGACCGACTTCATGAAGGCGCCCGAACCAACCTTCACGTCGAGCACCAACGCGCTCGTACCCTCGGCGATCTTCTTGCTCATGATCGAGCTGGCGATGAGCGGAATCGCCTCCACCGTGCCGGTGACGTCGCGCAGCGCGTACAGCTTGCGGTCCGCCGGCGCCAGGCCCTCGCCGGCGGCGCAGATCGCCGCACCGACCGCCCGCAACTGGGCGATGAACTCGTCGTTGGTCAGGGCCGCCCGCCAGCCCGGGATGGACTCCAGCTTGTCGAGCGTGCCACCGGTGTGCCCAAGCCCGCGGCCGGACAGCTGCGGCACGGCGGCTCCGCACGCCGCCACCAACGGCGTGAGCGCAAGGGTGATCTTGTCGCCGACGCCGCCGGTGGAGTGCTTGTCGACGGTTGGCCGGGCCACCGCGCTGAGGTCCAGCCGTTCACCGCTCGCGATCATCGCGGCCGTCCACCGGGCGATCTCGCCGGGGGTCATGCCGCGGAGCAGGATCGCCATGGCCAATGCCGACATCTGCTCGTCGGCCACCAGTCCCTTGGTGTACGAATCGATCACCCAGTCGATCTGCGCGTCGGACAGCACCCCCCCATCCCGCTTCGCCCGAATGACATCGACCGCCGCAAACCCACTCATCTGCATGTTCCTTCCTCCCCGCTGAGATCCCGACCCGCGCCAGCGCGACCGAGGATGGGCCCACCGCACCCGGCGGAGGGATCAAGCCTGACCGCCCGGAGCCGGGTGTGGTGGGCCCATCCCCAAGCTCAACCCCAACGGGTCGGGATCTCCACCGGCGGCTCCCCCTCGCCGGCCCACGACATGGCCCCGTCGGCGTCCACCACCACGATCCGAGGGGTCCGGGTGCGGGCCCAAGCCAGCGCCGCGTCGATGTCCGGCCAGGCCGGGGCCTCTTCCAGGATCCCGGTCTCGCCATCGGGCGTACCTTCCGAGCGCTCCCAGTACCCGGTCCACACCTGCTGGCCGCCCGACACGTCCGGGTGGACGAACACGGTTCCGCGCCCCCGCCACGACGCGAGCCGGGCCGGCACCGACGGCGTGGTCGGCGCCACGACGGCTTCCAGGTCGGACACGCCGAAGGCGTGCGGCAGCAACTCGGCCACGGTCAGCGGGGCGGGCCTGGCATCGACGAGACACTCCGGACCGCCGTTCTCCCACAGCAGCTGGCGGCACCGCCCGCACGGCATCAGCGGCTCGCCGGTGGCATCGACGCAGGACAACGCGACCAGCCGGCCACCGCCGGTGGCGTGCAACGACGAGACCACGCCGCACTCGGCGCACAGCACGACCCCGTACGCGGCGTTCTCGACGTTGCAGCCGACCACCATCCGGCCGTCGTCGACGAGCGCCGCCGCGCCGACCGGAAACTTCGAGTACGGGACGTACGCCCCCTGCATCACCTCGGTGGCGGCGGCCCGCAGTCGGGCCCAGTCAATCTCCATGGTTCGCCCTCGTCAGCCCTTGATGTACGGCTTGCCGTCGGCCGCCGGCGCCCGCACCTTGCCCACCAGACCGGCGACGGCGAGGATCGTGGCCAGATACGGCAGCATCGCCAGGAACTGGCTGGGGATGATGCTGTTGATCGCCCCGAGATAGGCCCCGAGCTGGTCGGCGAAGCCGAAGAAAAGCGCCGCGAGCAGTGCGCCGGTGGGGCTCCACCGGCCGAAGATGAGCGCGGCCAGGGCGATGAAGCCCTTCCCGCCGATCATGTTCTTGGTGAACGAGTAGAGCAGCAGCGTGTAGGACGCTCCGCCGATGCCCGCCACCGCGCCCGCCAGAAGCACGTTGCGGTACCGCAGTCCGAGCACCCGTACGCCCAGCGTGTCTGCCGCGGTCGGATGCTCGCCGACGGAGCGGGTGCGCAACCCCCACCGGGTGCGGAACAGGCCGACCTGGATCACCACGACCAGGATCAGCGCCAGGTAGAGGAAGATGCTGCCGCGGAAGATCGCCGGCCCGATGACCGGGATGTCCGACAGCAGCGGAATCCTCCACGCGCCGAAATGCGGTGGCTGGTTGTACGCCTGCTGATCGGTCTGCATCAGCCGCTCGTACAGGAATCCGGTCAGGCCCACGGCGAACAGGTTGAGCACGATCCCGATCACCACCTGGTCGACCAGGTAGCGGATGGCGAAGACGGCCAGCAGCAGGGAGATGAACGCACCGCCGACGGCCGCGGCCGCCAGCCCGGCCCACACGCTGGCAGTGATCGTGCCGACCAGCGCACCGGCGAACGCACCCATCAGCAGTTGGCCCTCGATTGCCACGTTGACCACGCCGGACCGCTCGCACAACACCCCGGCCAGCGCGCCGAAAATCAACGGGAGGGCCAGCAGAAACGTGCCCCGCACCATGTTGACCATGGGCATGAAATTCTGCCCGGCGGGGGCGTCGGAGATCTGCCAGCACAGGAACGACAGGACGAAGCCGACCACCCCGACACCGAGCAGCCAAGTGAACCACCGCTCGACCGCCCCGCTCAGCAGCACGCCACCGGCGGCCGCGGCGAGGAGGCCGAACAGGATGGCGCCGAGGGTGCCGGGCACCGCTAAAGCGGCGCCGCCCGCGTCCTCGCTGAGGGTCAACCGGGCCGGCTGGTCGGTGGCCAGCGCGCCGAACACCGCGGCGCCGAGCAGGCCGATGGGAAGCAGGACCGCGCCGGCCTTGCGCCCGCGGGTCCAGAACCCGCGGGCGGCCGGCCGGGCGGCGACCTCATCGACGGTCATGGTGGACACGGTCCTCACCAGCCCTTCGCCATGCTCGTCTGGAGCCGCGCGGCCCGCGCCGCGCGCAGTTGGAAGATCGCTTTGACCAGCGCGGGAGCGGCGATGAAGATGACGATCAGCGCTTGGAGGACGGTCACCAGCTCCAGCGAGATGCCCGACACCGACTGCATCGTGTTGCCGCCGGCGCGCAGCGCGCCGAAGAGCAGCGCCGCGAGCGCCACCCCCCACGGCCGGACCCGGCCGAGCAGCGCCACCAGGATCCCGTCGAAGCCGATCTGCGCGGCGACCAGCGGGGTCAGGGCGTTGGCGGTCGATCCGATGACCATGTTGGCCCCGCCGAGGCCGGCGAGCGCGCCGGCCACCGCCATCACCCCGATGTACGTGCCGGTGACGCTGATGCCGGCGGTACGGGCGGCGTCCGGGTTCCCGCCCACCGCGCGCAACTCGAAGCCGAAGGTCGACCGGTTGAGCAGCCAGGCGACCGCCCAGGTCGCGGCGACCGCCAGCAGGATGCCGGCGTGGACCCGCAGGTCGGAGCCGAGCAGCCGGGGCAACTGGGCCGAGGAGTCGACCGGCTTGCTGATGGCGTCGGTGCGGTTCGGGTTCTGCACTCCCCGCTGAATGATGAGCCAACTCAGAAAGTAGATCGCCACGTAGTTGAGCATGATCGTGTTGATCACTTCGTGAGCGCCGGTACGCGCCTTGAGGAACCCCGGGATGAATCCCCAGAGGCCACCGCCCAGCGCGCCGGCCAGCAGGGCGACCAGCAGGTGGATCACCGGGGGCAGCGGCAGCAGGAAGCCGACCAGGCCGGTCAGGACGACGCCGATGATCGCCTGGCCCTGGGCGCCGATGTTGAACAGTCCGCCGCGGAAGGCCAGCGCCACCGACAGCCCGGTGAACACCAGCGGAGTGGTGTAGGTCAGCGTCTCGGAGATCGGCCCGAAGACCGTGCGCCAACTGCCCTCCCCGCGAATCCAGGCACCGACCGCGGACGGATCGAACACGGCGCCCTTGAAGAGGTTGGCGTACGCGTCGCTGACCACCAGCCAACTCTCGGAAAGGGCGTCGCCGGGCCGGGCGAACACATACCCGAAGGTCGCCAGCACGTCCTCGTCGGAGACGATGATCAGCACCGCGCCGATGAGCAACGCGAGCACGATGGCCAGCACGGTGACGGTCACCGTGTTGGCGGCCCAGAGGTTGTACAGGAACTGCTGCCCGAGTGAGCGGCCCCGACCGCCATCCGGCCCCTCGGGCGCCCAGGCGCTGGCCGGACTGCCGGGCGTCGCGGCGGCCGTCGCCTCCTGCAGTTCCGCTTCCTCGGCGGGCATCTTGTCCGCCGACGATGCGTCGGACGGGTCGTTGATGTTGGTCATGCCAGTTCCCCGGTCCCGGTGTCGCCGGCCGCGGCGCCGGTCGCCTCGGCGGCGGTGATGCCCGCCATGAGCAGGCCGATCTCCTCACGCGGCGTGTCGGGATTGACGATGGCCAGGATCCGGCCCCGATACATGACCGCGATCCGGTCGGCCAGCCCGATCACCTCGTCGAGTTCGCTGGACACCAGCAGGACCGCCGTACCGATGTCCCGTTCATGGACGATCCGGCGGTGGATGAACTCGATCGAACCCACGTCGACGCCGCGGGTCGGCTGCGCCGCGATGAAGAGCTTCAGCGGCCGGGACATCTCCCGGGCCACGATCACCTTCTGCTGGTTGCCGCCGGACAGCGTGCTCACCAACGCGTCGGCGGAGGAGGTGCGTACGTCGAACTGGGCGATCCGCGCCCTCGCCGCCTCGCTGATCGCGTCCGGGTTGAGGGCGAGTCCCTTCCCGAACGGCGGCCGGTCGTAAATGTCCAGTACCAGGTTCTCGGCGACGCTGAACTCCTTGACCAGTCCGTCGACGCTCCGGTCCTCCGGCACGTAGCCGACGCCCGCGTGCAGTACGCGTTTGGTGGGCCAGCCGTTGATCCGCTGGCCGCCGAGGCTGACCGTACCGTCGATGATCGGGCGCAGGCCCATGATCGCCTCGACCAGTTCGGTCTGGCCGTTGCCCTGCACCCCGGCGACGCCCAGCACCTCGCCGGCCCGCACGGTGAGGTCGACCCCGTCGACCACCCGGACGTCCCGGTCGTCGTCAACCACCAGGCCGGCGATGTCGAGCACCGGTTCGCCGGGGCTGGCCGGTCCCTTCTCCACGGTGAGAATGACGCTGCGGCCCACCATGAGTGCCGCCAGTTCGTCCCGGCTGGCGGTCGGGTCCGCGGTGCCGACGGTACGGCCCCGGCGGATGACCGTGATCCGGTCGGCGATGGCCTTGACCTCGCCGAGCTTGTGCGTGATGAACACGATGGACTTGCCGGCCGCCTTGAGTGAGCGCATGACCAGGAGGAGTTCTTCGGTCTCCTGCGGGGTGAGGACCGCGGTCGGCTCGTCGAGGATGAGCAGATCCACCTCGCGGGTCAGCGCCTTGACGATCTCGACCCGCTGTTGGATGCCGACCGGCAGATCTTCGACCACCGCGTCCGGATCGACGCGCAGGCCGTACCGGGTGGAGACGTCGGCGACCTCCTTGCGGGCCCGCCGGTGGTCGAGGAAGCCGGCGACGCCGCCGCGCACCTTCTCCGCGCCGAGCATGACGTTCTCCGCCACGGTGAACACCGGTACGAGCATGAAGTGCTGGTGCACCATCCCGATGCCGGCGGCGATCGCGTCGCGCGGGCTGCGGATCTGCAGCGGGCGGCCGTCGATGAGGATCTCGCCCTCGTCCGGCTGCAGCAGGCCGTAGAGCACGTTCATCAGGGTCGATTTGCCCGCGCCGTTCTCACCCAGCAGGGCGTGGATCTCGCCTGGCTCGACGACCAGGTCGATGTGGTCGTTGGCCACCAGGTCGCCGAAGCGCTTGGTGATGCCGCGCAGTTCGAGTCTCAGCGGAGCCTCCTGGGTGACGTGCTCGGGCCGGTCCGCCCGGGCGTGCCGCGGGCGTGATCGGGCCCACCGCCGGGGGTGTTTCCCGTACGCGGGGCGGCTGCGGATGTACGCCGGTGCCGGGCCCTACGGCGATCTTCACCGCAGGACCCGGCCGGATGGAGCGACGGCTACTTCGGCTGGGCGGCCGAGGTGACCTTGATCTTGCCGGCGATGATGTCCGCCTTGAGCTTGTCGATCTCGCTCTTCATCTCGGGCGTGACCTTGCTGTCGAACTCGTGGTACGGAGCCAGCGAGACGCCGTTGTTTCCCAGGGTGCCGAGGAAACCGTCGCTGCTGTTGAGCTTCTCGCCGCCGGCGCCCTTGAGAACGGCGTCCTTGACCGCATCGGGGATGTTCTTGACGACCGTGGTCAGGAACGTCGAGCAGTACTGCTGTGCGCTCTGGCAGCCGTCGACGTCGACCCAGATCACGCTGTAGTGACCTCCGGCGGCCTGCGCGGCCGCGGCGGTGCCCAGGCCGGCGCCACCGGCCACCGGCATGATCACGTCCGCGCCCTGGGCGACGAGCGTGTCGCTGACCTTCTTGCCCTCGTCCTGCTTGACGAAGTCGTTGGTGAAGGAGCCGTTCTGGGTCTGCTTGTTCCAGCCCAGCACCTGGACGTTCTTGCCCTTGACCTGGTTGTAGTGGGCCACGCCGTCGGCGAACCCGTCCATGAAAATGGTCACCGGCGGGATCTTCAGGCCGCCGTAGGTGCCGACCTTGGCGCTCTTCGAGTAGCCGGCGGCCAGGTAACCGGCGAGGAACGCCGCCTGGGCGGTGTCGAACTGCATCGGGTACACGTTCGGCACGTCGAGTTTGGCGTCAACGATGCCGAACGTCTGGTCCGGGTTCGCCGCCGCCACCTTCTTGGTCGCGTCGGCCATAAGGCCGCCGACGGCGAGAATGAAGTCGCAGTCCTGCTTGACAAACCCGTTGAGGTTGGGCTCGTAGTCCGCCTCGGCGGTGGAGGCGACGTACTTCTTGTCGATGTTCTTGTTTTCCTTGGCGGCCGCCTCGACGCCATTCCA
>DASVMV010000024.1:0-3947 GCA_036384155.1 Micromonosporaceae bacterium | reverse complement strand
AGGTTTCCGCGGCGCTCCTGCTCCCGCTCGATCGCCTGGAAGAGCGCCTTGAAGTTGCCCTTGCCGAAGCCGAGCGACCCGTGCCGTTCGATCAGCTCGAAGAAGACTGTCGGGCGGTCCTGCACCGGCTTGGTGAAGATCTGCAGCAGATAGCCGTCTTCGTCCCGGTCCACCAGGATCTTGCGGACCTTGAGCTCCTCGATCGGCACCCGCACCTCGCCGATCCGGTCCCGCAGCTCGGGGTCGTCGTAGTAGGAGTCCGGGGTGTCCAGGAACTCGACCCCCGCGGCCCGCATGGCGTCGACGCTGCGCAGGATGTCGCCGGTGGCCAGCGCGATGTGCTGTGCGCCCGGTCCCTGGTAGAACTCCAGGTACTCGTCGATCTGCGACTTCTTGCGCGCGAGCGCCGGCTCGTTGAGTGGGAACTTCACCTTTCGGGTGCCGTTGGCCACCACCTTCGACATCAGCGCCGAATAGTCGGTGGCAATGTCGTCGCCGATGAACTCGGCCATGTTGGTGAAGCCCATGACCCGGCGGTAGAACTCCACCCACTCGTTCATCTTGCCCAGCTCGACGTTGCCGACCACATGGTCGACCGCCTGGAAGAACCGCTTCGGCTGCGCGCCCGAGTCGATCAGCGGCTGCCGGTCGACGATCGGCGGCCGGGCGACGAAGCCGGGCAGGAACGGGCCGCTGTAGCGGGACCGGTCGATCAGCGAGTGGCGGGTGTCGCCGTACGTGTCGATGGCCGCGATCCGCACCGTCCCGTGCTCGTCGGTGAGGTCCGTCGGCTCGGTGCGGCCGGTCGCGCCCTGGGCGATGGCGTGCGCGTACGCGGCGTCCACGTCCGGCACCTCCAGCGCGATGTCGACGACGCCGTCGCTGTGCCTGGCCACGTGGGCCGCGCCGGGCGCGTCGGGGCGCACCGCTCCGGTGAGCACGAAGCGGGCGGAGCCGCTGGTGAGGACGTACTCGGCGTAGTCCCGGAAGCCCTGCTCCGGGCCGCGGTACGCCACGCACGTCATGCCGAAGGCGGTTGAGTAGTAGTGCGCGGCCTGCTTGGCGTTGCCGACCATGAACGTGACGTGGTCGAGCCCCTTGACCGGGAACGGGTCGGCGGAGATGTCGTGCTCGACCGCGCCGACCAGGACGTTGACGTCGACGTCGTCGTCCGGCCCGGTCTGCGGCCGATCGATCGCCTGGGTCATCGTGCGACTCCCTCCGTACGGCGGCGTGGCCGGTAGGCCCGCCGTCCTCCTGTGGCGAGGATCGCCGGCCCGCACAGCAATGGGCAAGAGTCGGCCGATCGGCTGGTCAGGTTGCGCATTCGGTATGGTTGATCGGCGTGACCGCAGCACAGATTGTCCAGCTCGATGCCCTTGACGTCCGACTGATCGACCTGCTTGCCGCCGAGCCGCGGATCGGCGCACTGGAATGCTCCCGTCGGCTGCGGGTGGCCCGCGGCACCGTGCAGGCTCGCCTCGACAAGCTGGTGTCCCGGGGGGTGATCCGCGGGTTCGGCCCGGACATCTCGCCGGCGGCGATCGGCTTCGGGGTCACCGCGTTCGTCACGCTGGAGATCAGCCAGCGGCACGGGCACGACCCGGTGGCGGCACACCTGTCGAACATTCCGGAGGTGCTGGAGGCGCACACCATCACCGGCACCGGCGACCTGCTGTGCCGGATCGTCGCCCGATCCAACGCCGACCTGCAGCGGGTGATCGACGAGATCGTGTCGTACGAGGGCATCGCACGGGCATCGACGATCATCGCCCTGGCGGAGCAGATCCCGCACCGGGTCCTGCCGCTGGTGCGGGCGGCGGTGAATTAGTCGCCGACACGGGTCCGCATTCGGCGGTTTCGACGATCAGCATCGCTACCGTGATCGGATGGCGAAGGGGAGCGCCAGCAGTGGTCCCTGCGTGAGGTGCTATGTCGCCTTCGCGCTGACCCTGCTCGTGCTGCTCATCGCCACCGGGGTGTGGAACCCCATGCCCGGACTCGCCGACTGGCTCGACCGGAACGACACGCTTTCGGCGCCGCCGCCGGTGTGGCAGCAGCGGCTGGGCGGTGGACCGCAGAGCGTGACGATCGCCGGCAATGCCGCCATCGTCGAGCACCGTACCTCCGTCGAGTCCCGCAGCCTGGCCTCCGGCGTGCAGTTGTGGCAGCGCAAGGTCGACTGGGCGGCGGTCGCCGGCGGCGCGAGCGACCCCGTGGTCGTCGTCGGAAAGCTGCTGGTCAAGGGGTACGAGGTGGTCGACCCGCAGAGCGGGGCGGTACGCCGGCGCGACAGCAGCGCGGTGGCCGTGTGGACCTACCGCAATGGGCTGCTCGACGCGCGCTGTTTCGAGCCCAAGGACTGCGTGCTGACGGCCTGGGACCCGCGCGGCGGCTCCCCGCTGTGGACCGTAGAGCTGCCGGGTGTCGGCGTCGCGCTGGTAGCCGACAACCCGGAACTGCTCGGCACCCGTCGCATGGGCACCCGTCGGGTCGACGCACGGGCCGGCGGACCGGAGCAGATGCCGGCGTTGCTGGGCTTTCCGGTCGACGGCAGGGTGCTCGTCGTCGACACCGCCACCGGGCGGCTACTCCAGCAGATCCAGCCCGACCGCCAGGAGCGCGTGGTCGTCGTCGGCGGGCGGGTGCTCCGGATCAACGCCAAGGCCGATGACGGCACCTGCTACTTCTCGGTACGGGCCGACGACCCGGCCAATGATCAGCAGGTGTGGCAAAAGGACGGGATCAACCTGCGCACCGCCGACGGCGCCGGATGCATCCAGCGCAAGGACCCGCAGGGCGGGAACAACATGATCGTGGGCGTGGGCCCCGACCGGCGCGAGGCGGTCATCGACGCGTACGACGGGCGGTATCTCTGGGTCGGGGTGCCCGACGAGAACCTGCTCGCCGTCGACGACCGGTACGCCCTGGTGCGGTCCGCCGACCACCGGTCGGTGCTGGGCTACGAACTGGCCCGCAGTCCGGCCCGCTGGAGCCGACCGGCCGATCCCGACGGCGGGGCGGTGCTGGCTCGGTACGCGGCCATCGTGACCGGGGAGGAACCGGACCGGATCGTCGCCCTCGATCCGCTCACCGGCGGCGAACTGGCCAACCTGCGCTCGTCCGCGAAGGTATTGGCGGTCGGCCCCCGAGGCATGATCATCGGGGAGGGCCGCGAGATCGGGTACGTCCCCTTCGGCGCGGTGGCCGCCGTAGGGGTCGAGCCCGCACCCGGGGCGGATTCGGTACCGGACGGCGGGCCGGGCGTCGCCCCGAGTTGCAGCGGGCCGAAGCTGGAGGTCTGCCCGCCGGATGAGCCCAAGGACGGCTGACCGGTAGCGGCGATCGCCGAGACCGCCCCGAACCTAGCCGGGTCCGGCGCCCATTAGGCTGGCCGCTCATGAGCCGCGCCGCCGAATTCTCGTACTCCCCGCTCCTGCCGACCGGCACCGACGAGACCGAGTACCGCCTGGTCACCGACGAGGGTGTGGACGTGGTGCACGGACCCGGCGGGCGCCGCTTCCTCACCGTCGAACCGGCCGCGCTGACCGCGCTGACCGCCGAGGCCATGCACGACATCGCGCATTACCTGCGCCCGGCGCACCTGGCCCAGCTGCGGTCGATCATCGATGACCCGGCGGCCTCACCCAACGACCGGTTCGTCGCGCTGGACCTGCTGCGCAACGCCAACATCGCGGCCGGCGGCGTCCTGCCGATGTGTCAGGACACCGGCACCGCGATCGTGATGGGCAAGCGGGGGCGGCACGTGCTCACCGACGGCACCGACGCCGAGGCGATCAGCCGCGGGGTCTACGAGGCGTACACCAACCTGAACCTGCGGTATTCGCAGCTCGCTCCGCTGACCATGTGGGAGGAGCGGAACACCGGCAGCAACCTGCCGGCCCAGGTGGAGATCTACGCCGAGGACCCGGACGGGCACGCCGACG
>DASVMV010000023.1:0-12915 GCA_036384155.1 Micromonosporaceae bacterium | reverse complement strand
CTCCCGGCCCTGCCGCTGGCCGCCGGCATACCGGAAGGTCCGGGCGGCGGCCCGGGGGCGGCGCTGCTGGCGGCGCCGGTGGTCAGCGGCATGATTGCCGGCTGGCTGCTCGCCCGTCGCCGGCCGCGTGCGGACGGCCCGAACTCGCCATCCTGGCCCGTGCTTCTGGCGGCCGCGGCGCTCGGTGGCCCGGTGGCGGGTCTGGTGCTCGGTCTCGCCGCCATGGCGTCCAGCGGACCCCTCGGCGGTGGCCGGCTGGCCGAACTCGGGCCGGTCGGCTGGCAGGTGGCGGCGGCCGCCACCGCGGTGGTCGGAGTCGGCGCTCTGATCGGCGCCGCGACGGCGCGCGCGGTCACCGGGCGGTGACCGGCCGCGCGAGGGTACGGCGGTCAGGCGTTGTTCATGAAGTCTTCCCAGGGGATGACCTGACCCAGGATGAAGGCGACGATCGCGAGGACGATGCCGACGGCACCGCAGATCAGTCCGGCCAGGGCCTGGCCCCGGTTCGTGGCCTGTCCCTGATTGGCCCGGTTCAGTCCGAGGATGCCCAGCACGACGCCGGCGATGCCGAACGGCGTGCCGAACAGGCCGCAGCACACGCCAAGCGGGATTCCCACGATGCCGAAGATCATCGCGAGGAGGCCGAGGGTGTTGTTCGGCGGCGGTTGGCCGGGCACGCCGTAGCCGGGAGGCGGGTAGCCCGGCGCGGCGCCGTACGGCTGGCCGGAGGTCGGTTGCGCCGACCAGGGGTCCTGCTGCGGCTGGGCGTACGGGTGCTGGCCGGCACCGGGCTGCCCGTACGCCGGCTGGCCCGGCGACTGCGGGGGCTGCGCGTAGGGGTTCGGCGGTGCGGTCGGGTCCTGCGGGTTCTGCTCGCCGTACGGGTCCTGACCGGGATTGCCGGGCTGCATCGGGTTCTCCTTCTATTGGCGGACGATCAGGTGGGGCTCCCGGTACCGAAGACGGCACCGAACCCGCCCACCGCGCAACACAGGCCGACCACCGCGTACCAGATCAGACCCGTGATCAACGCGAGGCGCGACCACTTCCGGGACTCGGCGGCTGCCGCGGCCGCCCCGGCGGGGTCGCCCCGCCGCCACAGCGGATCGACCTTCCACGCGTTGAGCACGGCGGGAATCGCCAGCGGCCAGAAGAGGAGCATCGCGACGACCGACAGCGGCATGTTGTTGTCCGGCCGCCGCTGTGGCGGATCGGTTTCCTGCATGACGCATGCTCCTGGTGGCGTTGCCGGGCGCCGTCCGGCATGGATCGACGCGGGCGGAGACCGGCAGCCTATCTGCCCCCGGCAATTGGCGCGGTGATCTCTGTTGGCAACACGCCGGGACGGGCCGCCCGCGGAATCGGTGCTGGGCGTCGGTGGCCCGCCGGGAGCCTCGGTAGGGTGCAACGCGTGAGTGAGCCCCCGCCGGCTGCCCGGATCGTCGTCCTCGTCTCCGGGTCCGGCACCAACCTGCAGGCGCTGCTCGATGCCTGCGCCGACCCGGGGTACGGCGCTCGGGTCGTGGCCGTCGGCAGCGACCGGGACAACGTCGGCGCGCTCGACCGGGCCGCGGTGGGCGGCGTACCGGCCTTCGTCGACGCGCTCGGCTCGTACCCGGACCGGGCGGCCTGGGACCGGGCGCTCACCGATCACGTGGCCGCGTACCAGCCGGATCTGGTCGTCTCCGCCGGCTTCCTGAAGCTGGTCGGCCCGCATTTCCTGGCCGCCTTCGGCGACCGGTACGTCAACACGCACAATTCCCTGCTGCCCGCCTTCCCGGGCATCCACGGCCCGCGCGACGCGCTCGCGTACGGCGTGAAGGTCGCCGGAGCGACCCTGTTCTTCGTCGACACGGGCGTCGACACCGGTCCGATCATCGCCCAGGTCGCCGTGCCGGTCCTCGCCGACGACGACGAAGACAGCCTCACCGAGCGCATCAAGGAGGCCGAGCGGCGGCAGCTCGTCGAGCAGGTCGGCCGGCTGGTCCGGGAGGGCTGGACGATCACCGGACGGAGGGTAACGATCCCATGAGCTCGGACGCCATGAGCCCCGCGGACGGGCGCCGCCCGATCCGGCGGGCCCTGGTCAGCGTGTACGACAAGAGCGGGCTGCCGGAGCTGGCCCGCGCGCTGCACACCGCTGGCGTAGACATCGTCTCCACGGGCTCCACGGCGGCCGCGATCGAGGCAGCCGGGGCTCGGGTCACCCGGGTGGAGGAGGTGACCGGCTTTCCGGAGTGCCTGGACGGCCGGGTGAAGACACTGCACCCGGCCGTACACGCGGGCCTGCTGGCCGACCTGCGCCGGCCGGCGCACGGCGCCACCCTGGCCGAGCTGGACATCCAGCCGTACGACCTGCTGGTGTCCAACCTCTACCCGTTCCGCGAGACGGTGGCGTCGGGCGCCGGCGTGGACGAGTGCGTCGACCAGATCGACATCGGTGGACCGGCGATGGTGCGGTCCGCAGCCAAGAACCATCCGTCGGTGGCGGTGGTGACCTCGCCGGACGCGTACCCGATGGTGTTGGCCGCCATCGAGGAGGGCGGCTTCACCCTGGCGCAGCGCCGCGCGCTCGCCGCGCGGGCCTTCGCCGACATCGCCGAGTACGACGTTGCCGTTGCCAACTGGGCTGCGGTGACCCTGGGCGGGGGCGCGGACTGGCCCGCGTTCGCCGGGCTGGCGCTGCGCCCGGCCAGGACGCTGCGGTACGGCGAGAACCCGCACCAGGCCGCCGCGCTCTACGCCGATCCGAGCGCGCCGGCCGGGCTGACGCAGGCCGAGCAACTGCACGGCAAGGAGATGTCGTACAACAACTACGTCGACGCGGACGCCGCATGGCGCTCGGTGCACGACTTCGCCGAGCCGTGCGCGGCGATCATCAAGCATGCCAATCCGTGCGGCATCGCGGTCGGAATCGACGTGGCCGAGGCGCACCGCAAGGCCCACGCGTGCGACCCGGTGTCCGCGTTCGGCGGGGTGATCGCGGTCAACCGGCCGGTGACAATCGAGTTGGCGAAGCAGATCGGGGAGATCTTCACCGAGGTGGTGGTCGCTCCGTCCTTCGACCAGGGCGCGGTGGAGATCCTCGCCGCGAAGAAGAACATCCGCCTGCTGGCGGCTCCGGCCTGGGCGCCGCTACCCGCCGAGTGGCGGCAGGTGACCGGTGGTGTCCTCGTACAGATGGCCGACCGGGTCGATGCCCCGGGCGACGATCCGGCGGCCTGGCGACTGGCGGCCGGCCCGGCAGCGGACACGGACACGCTCGCCGATCTGGCCTTCGCGTGGCGGGCGGTGCGGTCGGTCAAGAGCAACGCGATCCTGCTCGCGACCGGTCGTGCCACCGTCGGCGTCGGCATGGGCCAGGTCAACCGGGTCGACGCTGCCCACCTGGCGGTGATCCGGGCCGGCGCGGGCCGGGCCCGGGGTGCGGTGGCCGCCTCCGACGCGTTCTTCCCGTTCGCCGACGGGCTGCGGGTGCTGCTCGACGCCGGCGTCCGGGCGGTCGTGCAGCCCGGTGGCTCGGTCCGTGACGACGAGGTGATCGCCGCGGCTCGGGAGGCGGGCGTGACCATGTACCTCACCGGTACCCGCCACTTCTACCACTGACCCGAGCCAACCGGGTCGATCATGGAGTTGTGGTGCCCCGCAAAAGGGGCGGATAGCGATGCAACGCCCACCACAGCTCCATGATCGGCGGGGGGAGTCGACGGCCGGTCGCCGCCGGCCCGCTGTCAGCCGACGAGTTGCTTCTGCTCCGCGAAGTGGCAGGCGGACGGGTGCGGGTCGGCGTCCCGCGCGATCAGCGCGGGCTCCTCGTGGGCGCACCGGTCCTGCGCCTTCCAGCACCGGGTCCGGAACCGGCAGCCGGACGGCGGATCCGCCGGCGAGGGGACGTCCCCGGTGAGCCGGATGATCTCGCGGTGGGCGCGGGCGGCCGGGTCCGGCACCGGCACGGCCGAGAGCAGCGCCTGCGTGTACGGGTGGGTCGGCCGCTCGTAGATCTCCTCCTGGGTGCCGATCTCGACGATCTTTCCCAGGTACATGACTGCGATCCGGTCGGAGATGTGGCGTACCACCGACAGATCGTGCGCGATGAATATGTACGACAGGCCGAACTCGCTCTGCAGCGACTTCAACAGGTTGATCACCTGGGCCTGGATCGACACGTCCAGTGCGGACACCGGCTCGTCGCAGACGATGATCTCGGGCTTCAGCGCCAGCGCCCGGGCGATGCCGATCCGCTGCCGCTGCCCTCCGGAGAACTGGTGCGGATAGCGGTTGATGTGCTCCGGGTTGAGGCCGACCACGTCGAGCAGTTCCTGCACCCGTCGGGCCCGCGAGCCCTTCGGCGCGACCTCTGGGTGGATCTGGAACGGCTCGCCGATGATGTCGCCGACGGTCATCCGCGGGTTGAGCGACGTGTACGGGTCCTGCATGACCATCTGGACGTTGCGCCGCAGCCGGCGCAGCTCCGATCCGGACATGGCGAAGATGTCCCGGCCGCCCAGCAGCGCCCGACCGGAGGTCGGGTTTTCCAGCCGCATGAGCAGCCGCGCCAGCGTGGACTTGCCGCAGCCCGACTCGCCCACCACGCCAAGCGTTTCGCCGCGGTGCAGGTCGAAGCTCACCCCGTCGACCGCCTGCACGGCGCCGATCTGCTTCTTGAACGCCACGCCCTGGGTGATGGGGAAGTGCTTGACGACGTTCTCGACCCGCAGGATCGGGTCACCGGTCGATACGGCCATCGCGGACCTCCTCGGCGAAGTGGCAGGCACTGGTGCGTCCGTCGCCGAGCACCAGGTTCGGCGGTACGACGTCGACGCACACCGGCTGGGCGTACGGGCATCGGGGGTGGAACGGGCAGCCGGAAGGGATGCGCATCAGGTTGGGCGGCAGGCCCTTGATGGTCGCCAGGTCCTGGCCGCGCTGGTCGACCCGCGGGATCGAGCTGAGCAGCCCCTTGGTGTACGGGTGCCCCGGCGCGGCGTACAGCGAGTGGACGTCGGCGTTCTCCACGATCCGCCCGGCGTACATGACGGCGATCCGGTCGGCGACATCGGCGACCACGCCGAGGTCGTGGGTGATGAGGATCATGGCCATGTCCAGCTCGCGGCGCAGCTCACCCAGCAGGTCCATGATCTGGGCCTGGACGGTCACGTCGAGGGCGGTGGTCGGCTCGTCGGCGATGAGCACCTTCGGGTTCATCGCCAGGGACATGGCGATCATGACTCGCTGGCGCATCCCGCCGGAGAACTGGTGCGGGTAGTCGCCCACCCGCTGTGCGGCCGCCGGGATCTGCACCAGGCCCATCAGCTCGATCGCCCGCTTACGGGCGTCCGCCTTGGACAGGCCCTGCCGACGCCGCAGCGTCTCGCCGATCTGCCAGCCGACCGGGAACACCGGATTGAGCGCCGACAGCGCGTCCTGGAAGATCATCGAGATCTCCCTGCCGCGGATCTGGCGACGCTGTTCCTCCGTCACGCCGAGCAGGTCGCGGCCCTGGTACAGGATCTGCCCGGATCGGATGACGGCCGGCGGCGTGTCGAGGATGCCCATGATTGCCTGGGCGGTCACCGATTTGCCGGACCCCGATTCGCCGAGCACCGCGAGGGTCTCGCCGGGGTCGAGGTGGTAGGAGACGCCGTTGAGCACCTTGGCGACGCCGTCCTGGGTGCGGAACTCCACGACCAGGTCGCGCACCTCGAGCAGGTGCGCGGCGCCGGGGCGGGGCGCCGGAACGGGCGAAGGTCGAACGGAAAGATCAGTCATCGGTCACCGCAGCTTCGGGTCGAAGGCGTCGCGGATCGCGTCGCCGAGCATGATGAACGCCAGAACGGTCAGGGCCAGGAACGTCGACGGGACGACCAGCGGTACGGCCGACTCGCGCATGTGCACGCGCCCGGTGTCGATGTCGATGCCCCACGAGATCGTCGGGGCCTTGAGCCCGATGCCCAGGAACGACAGCGTCGCCTCGGCGGCGATGAACGTGCCCAGCGCGATGGTGAGTACGACGACCGCGGGCGCGAGCGAGTTGGGCAGGATGTGCCGCCACATGATCCGGCCGTTGCCGGCCCCGAGCATCCGGGCGGCCGCGACGTAGTCCTGCTGCTTGGCGGTGATCACCGATGAGCGGATCACCCGCGCCGCCGTGGTCCAGCCGAGCACGGCGAGGACGAAGATGACGGCCGCGATGCGTACGGTCGGGCTGTCGGTGGAGATCCGCTTCAGCAGCACGATCGCGGCGAGCAGCAGCGGGATGCCCAGGACCACGTCGATGATCCGGGACAGCACGGTGTCGACCCATCCGCCGAAATAGCCGGCCACCATGCCGACGACGAGCGCGATGACCCCGGTGAACAGGGCGGACAGCGCGCCCACCAGCAGGGAGGCGCGGGCCCCGTACACCGCGCGGGAGTAGACATCGCAGCCCTGGAAGTCGTACCCGAAGATGGCGCCGCCGGACGGGCCCGCGTGCTGGCGGGCCAACACGCAGTCGGCCGGGTCGTTCGCGGTGAACAGCCCGGGTACGGCCGCCATCGCGGCCACGATCACGACCAGCGTGAGCGAGAGCCAGAAGATCGGGTTGCGCCGTAGGTCGCGCCACGCATCGCCGGCCAGGCTGCGGGGCTTGCCCGGCTTGCCGCCCGCACCGTTGGGTGCGCCCGGTTCCCCGGACGGTCCGGGGCGGGCCAGGGTCTCGGTCGCTGCAACGCCTTCAAAATTACTCATAGCGGATCCTCGGGTCGAGCACGGCATAGAGGACATCGACCAGCAGGTTGGACAGCAGATAGACCAGGACCAGCACGCTGACGATGCCGACGACCAGGGGGCCGTCCTCGGTGCGGATGGCCCGGAAGAGGTTGAAGCCGACGCCCGGGATGTTGAACACGCCCTCGGTGATGATCGCGCCGCTCATCAGGTTGCCGAGTTCGACGCCGAGGAACGTGATCACCGGAATCAGCGAGTTGCGCAGCACGTGCACGCCGACGATGTGGCGCCGCAGCAGCCCCTTCGACCGCGCGGTCCGCACGTAGTCGGCCCGCAGGTTCTCCGCGACCGACGTACGGGTGAGCCGCAGCGCGGTGGCCAGCGACAGCGAGCCGAGCACGATGCCCGGCAGCAGCAGGGCGTAGAGGGTCGGCTGGGAACCCGCGGTCGGCGGGAAGAGTTGCCACTTCACGCCGAGCAGGTACTGCGCGAGCGGTGCCAGGACGATGGTCGGAACGCCGAGCACCACCAGGGTGAGCGCGAGGGTGGTGTTGTCGAAGATGCTCGCCCGGCGCATGCCGGCGACCACGCCGCAGGTGACCCCGACGACGATGGCCACCACCAGGGCGATGAGTGCCAGGCGTACGGTCACCGGCCAGGCCTGGGCCAGGATGTCGACGATCCGCCGTCCGGTCAGGGACTCGCCCAGGTCGCCCCGCAGCAGACCACCGATGTAGTCGAAGTAGCGGTAGAAGAAGCCGCCGACGCCGGTCTTGTCGAGGTGGAACTTCTCGGTCAGGTAGGCGCGCTGGGCCTCCGTGACCGGGCGTTCGCCGGCGAGGGCCTGGATCGGGTCGCCCTGCCCGGCGAACATCAGCGCATAGACGATCAAGGTGGTTCCGAAGAACGCCAGGATCATCTGCAGTAGGCGCCGCACGATGTAGCGGAACATGGGTAAAAGGTCTCTCTGGGATTAGGTAGATCTCCGGTAAGACAGGTGAAGCTCGCCCGGCCAGCGCCGCCCGTACGAAGATCGGCTCGGGCCGCCCGGACGGGTCCGGGCGGCCCGAGGAGGGGGTCAGCTCAGCTGACCGCCTCGATCTTGACGAGGTTGACCCGGTCGAACAGGTCCATCTCGACGTTCTTGACCTTGCTGGAGTAGCCGAACGTGTTCTGGCCGTACCGCAGCGGGATCACCGGCATGTCCTTCGCCAGGATGTCCTCGGCCTGCTGTTACTTCTTGATGGCCTCGTCCTCGTTCGCCGCGGCCGAGCCTTCCTTGACCAGCTTGTCGAACTGCGGGTTGCTGTAGCCGTAGTAGTTCGACGAGCCGCCGGTCGTGTACAGCGGGCCGAGGTAGTTCTCCATGGACGGGTAGTCCATGACCCAGCCCATGCGGAACAGGCCCACCGGCTGCTTCTTCTCGACCTTGGTCAGCAGGTCGGCGAACTTGGGTTCGGCGGTGCCGACGCACTGGACGCCCAGGTTGGCCTTCAACTGGTTGCAGGTGGCGTCCACCCAGTCCTTGTGGCCGCCGTCGCCGTTGTAGGAGATCTGGATGCGAGCCGGGCCACCGGCCGCGGCGTACATCTCCTTGGCCTTCGTGGGGTTGAACTGCGCAGCCGCGCCCGCGGTGTCCTCCCGGTAGCCGGCGACGACCGGCGACACGAAGGACCGGGCCGGCTTCTCCGAGCCCCTGAAGACCGCCTTGGCGATCTCGTCCCGGTCGATCGCCATCGAGATCGCCTTGCGGATCTCCGGCTTGGCGAAGTCCTTCTGGAACGTCGGGAACGCCAGGAACTGGAACTTCGACGCGGGGCTCTGCTTGAACCGGTCGCCCAGGTCGGTCGGTGCCTGGGACAGGCTCTCGGTCGGCATGTCTTTGATCACGTCGAGGTTGTCCGACATGACGTCCGCGTACGCCGCCGTCAGCTGCTGGTAGACGCGGAACTCGACGCCGGCCACCTTGGGCTTCTCACCCGGGAAGGCGTCGTACTTTTCCACCTCGACCTTGGCGTCGTGCTGCCAGCTGCCCTTCATCTTGAACGGACCCTGGCCGATCACGGCGTTCTCGAAGCCGTCCTTGATCACGCCAGGTGCCTGGAACGCCGCCTTCGGCAGGGGGTAGAAGGCGGTGTAGCCCAACATCGACTTGAAGTCGACATACGGCTGGGTGAGCGACACGGTGAAGGTCAGGTCGTCGACCTTCTTCAGGCCGCTCAGGGTCTTGGCCGTCGGCGCGGGCGCCTTCTTCGGACCGTCGCCGTCCGGGTCCACCGGCTGGAGCTTGTCGAAGCCGTCGACCTTCTCAAAGAAGTACGAGTTGCCCTGGCCGTTGGGGGCGTACGCGCCGTAGTTCCACGCGTCGATGTAGTTGTCGGCCGTGACCTTCTCGCCGTTGTGGAAGGTGTAGCCGGGCTTCAGCTTGATGGTCCACACCTTGTTGTCGCTCGACGTCACCGACTCCGCGGCGACCTCGTGCGGCTTGTTCTGCTTGTCGAAGTCCACCAGCGGACTGAACAGTGCCGCGAGCACCTGCGAGCCGCTCGTCTCGTTGGTGTTCGTCGGGATCAGGTGCTGCGGCTCGGCGATCTCGATCCGGACCACAGCGTTTGGGTCGCTGCCGGAACCGCCGCCGCCGCCGGTACCACAGGCCGCGAGGCCGAGGGTCGCGACGAGCGGGAGGGCGGTCCAGGCTGCGAGTCTGCGCACCTGCATTAAGCCTCCTCATCTCCTCACGCTGCGCAGCCGTATCCAAGTGGGATCACGCTGTGCAACGTCGGGCAACGGTAGGCCGGGAAGCGGGCCGCGGCCAATCACCGGTCGAGCGGAGGTGTGGAACGGAGGCTGGCGGACCATTGTCGGCGACCCATTTAGGTGCTAGTAAGGAACAAATACCAGCGAAATTATGGCGCTGGTAGCGGCGAAATGCGACCTTTAGCCTCGCTTACCCGGATCATGCCGTCCGGTTCTCTGTGGCGCGGCTTGGGGCAGGGACGGCCCTTCGCGGGATCGCCCACCCGTGCGCGCCGCGCCGTTGAAGATTACGTAGCGTGATGAATCACACGATTACTCGGTGTAAGGTCCGCGAGACACTGATCGCCGGCCGGCCGGCCTTGAACGAGCGGCTGAGAGGGCCGTCGGGGCGGTCATCGGGGAACCGGAGGGGTCGCCGTGAGACGATCGGGACGTGACGGCCACCATTCTCGACGGTAAGGCGACCGCGGCCACCATCAAGGACGAGCTGCGGGTACGGGTCAAGGCCCTGGCCGAACGGGGCGTGGTCCCGGGGCTCGGCACGGTCCTGGTGGGGGACGATCCGGGCTCACATGCGTACGTCAACGGGAAGCACCGGGACTGCGCCGAGGTCGGAATCACCTCCATCCGTCGGGAACTGCCGGCCGACGCCAGCCAGGCCCAGGTGGACGAGGTCGTCGCCGAACTCAACGCAGATCCCGCCTGTCACGGCTTCATCGTCCAGCTGCCGCTGCCCGGGCACCTTGACACCCAGCGGGTGCTCGAGCTGGTCGACCCGGACAAGGACGCCGACGGGCTGCACCCGGTCAACCTGGGGCGCCTCGTCCTCGGATACGACGCGCCACTGCCCTGCACCCCCCGCGGCATCGTCGAGTTGCTCCGCCGTCACGACATTCCCCTGCGCGGTGCCGAGGTCGCCGTCATCGGCCGGGGCAACACGGTGGGCCGTCCGCTCGGTCTGCTGCTCAGCCGGCGTACCGAGAACGCCACCGTCACCCTCTGCCACACCGGGACCTTGGATCTGGCGGCGCACACCCGAGCGGCCGACATCATCGTCGTCGCGGCCGGCGTACCGGGCCTGCTCACCGCCGACATGGTCCGGCCGGGCGCCGTGGTGGTCGACGTGGGCATCACCAGGGTGATCGGCTCCGACGGCAAGGGCCACTACACCGGCGACGCGGCCCGCGACGTCGCCGATGTGGCCGGAGCGCTGGCGCCGATTCCCGGCGGCGTCGGGCCGATGACCCGGGCCATGTTGCTCAGCAACGTCGTCGAACGGGCCGAGCGGGGCTGATGTGCCGGGAAGGCGGCAAGCGCCGGCACCCTCGCCGAATGGGTGACACCATGACTGATACGGTCCGGAAATCACCCAACGAGCATCAAAGAATGGGACGACCATGGGCAAAAAGGTGACCGTCGTCGGCGCCGGCTTCTACGGCTCGACGACCGCTCAGCGCCTGGCCGAGTACGACGTCTTCGACACCGTGGTGATCACGGACATCGTGGAGGGCAAGCCGGAGGGCCTGGCCCTGGACATGAACCAGTCGCGGCCGATCGAGGGCTTCAAGACCAAGGTGGTGGGGGCGACCACCGGCCGGAACGGTGAGGGGTACGAGGTCATCGCCGGGTCGGACGTCGTCGTGATCACCGCCGGGCTGCCCCGCAAGCCCGGCATGAGCCGGATGGATCTGCTGGAGACCAACGCCAAGATCGTCCGGCAGGTTGCGGAGAACGTGGCGAAGCATGCTCCCAACGCCGTTGTCATCGTCGTGTCCAACCCGCTCGACGAGATGACCGCTCTGGCGCAGCTCGCCACCCAGTTTCCGAAGAACCGGGTGATGGGCCAGGCCGGAATGCTCGACAGCGCCCGCTTCACCAACTTCGTGGCCGAGGAACTCGGCGTACCGGTGGCCAGCGTGAAGACGCTGACCCTGGGCTCGCACGGCGACACCATGGTGCCGGTGCCGTCGCGCAGCACGGTCGACGGCAAGCCGCTGCGCGACGTCATGCCGGCAGAGAAGATCGAAGAGCTGGTGGTGCGCATCCGCAACGGCGGCGCCGAGGTGGTGGCGCTACTGAAGACCGGCTCGGCGTACTACGCGCCGTCCGCCGCGGCGGCCCGGATGGCGAAGGCCGTGGCCACCGACTCCGGCGAGATCATGCCGGTCTGCGCCTGGGTCGACGGCCAGTACGGCATCTCCGGCGTCTACCTCGGGGTCGAGGCCGAGCTCGGAGCCGAGGGCATCCGCCGCATCGTGGAGACGCCGCTCGACGCCGACGAACTGGCGAGCCTGACGGCGGCCGCCGAGGCGGTACGCGCCAAGCAGGGCGACATCGCCAGCATGTGACCTAGCGTCGGGTGATCTGCAGCACCACGGAGTCGACCTGCGGCGGCGGCCGGAACGCCTTCCGGGGCAACGGGTAGCCGATCCGCAGGTCGAACCGTCGGTCAGCGCGGGTCGCGGCGAACCGCCACGCGGCCGCGCGCTGCAGCACGAGGTCGGCTGAGCGCAGGCGGGAGTGGGGCACCAGCAGCGTGCGGATCAGGGCGCTGGATATGCCGTACGGCGGGCTGCTGATCACCCGGAACGGTCGGCCCGGTAGCCGCAGGCCGGTGGCGTCGGCCTGGACCACATGGACCGCCGCCCCGGCGAAGCGACGGCGGAGCTTCTCGACGCGACCCGGATGCAGCTCGACGGCGACCACCCGCGCGCCGGCGGCCACCAGGTGGGCGGTAATGGCCCCTTCCCCGGCGCCAACGTCGAGCACGAGGTCGCCCGGGCGTACCCCCGCGGCGGCGACGAGCCGTGCTGCCCACTCGTCAACGAGCGGATGCCATCCCCACGACCGTCGCGATCCGCGTCCCCCGGACGCGAACACGACGCACCGCGTTCATGAAGATCCCCACGGCTCGGACCATAGCCGGTCCCGTTCTGGCTCCGCCGCTCAATTTCCGGCGGTGAACGGCTCGCTGAGATGGGCTGTCGCGAGCACGACCGGACCCGGGCGCGCGGCCAGGTCGCGCAGCGCCGCCACCCGGGACGCGCGGGCCGCGGCGGGGTCGACCTCGTACGCGTAGGCCAGGGCCGGATCGATCAGCTGTACGGCGTGCACGAGCAGGTCGCCGGTGAGCAGGACGGTCTCGCCCGCGTCCTGTACGAACACCGACTGGTGTCCCGGGGTGTGGCCCGGGCTTGGCACGACCCGGAGGTGCGCCCCGAGCCGGTGTTCTCCGGCGATCTCGTGCAGTTGGCCGGTGGCGCGCAGTGGGTCGAGCAGGCTAGACCGCAGCGACGGGTTGAGCGCGTTGACCGCCTCGACCTCGGCGCGCTGAAGGAGGTAGCTGGCGTTCCGGAAGTACGGCTCACCGGCCCCGGTCACCGCCCAGCCGACGTGGTCGGTGTGCAGGTGGGTGAGGACAACCGCGGTCACCTCGTCCGGTGCGATGCC